>NZ_JBQVPI010000020.1:0-96340 GCF_052438155.1 Shinella sp.
CACGGACAGGGACGGCGCTGACGACCATGACCGGAGGCGTGGGTGACGTTGTCGTCACCATCAACGATGCGACTGGATCGACGGCCGGGCGCTTCGTCGCCGATGGCGGCTCCGGCATCGATACGCTCTGGATCAACCGCTACGACAGCACCAAGAACCTGTCGTTCACGCTGTCCGCCAACGCGACCCTTGTCAATGGCGACGTTACGGCCAGAAATTTCGAGCGGGTTCACATCTCCGCCGGCCAGGGCAACGACACGATCACCGCCGGCAACCTCGCCGACGACCTCAACGGCATGGCCGGCAACGACACGCTCAAGGGCCTCGGCGGCGATGACAAGCTGACCGGCTGGTACGGCGCAGACACGATCCTCGGTGGCGATGGCGATGATACGATCTGGGGAAGCGGGGGCATCAAGGATACCCATGCTGACAAGTTGTACGGGGAAGGCGGCGACGACCTCATCACCATGAATGTAAGCGACTACGCTTCCGGTGGCTCCGGCGCGGATCGCGTCGTGGTCGATCTTTCCGAGGAAACCTTCGGCGTTTCGTTTGTATTCAGCAACAGCCTTGTCAAGGTGAACGCGAACACCTCGTTTACCGGCATGGAGGCCATCGATTTTCTCGGCGGTTCTGGCAATGATGCGGTCACCGGTGGGGCCGAAATCGACTATCTTGACGGTGCAGCCGGGAACGACACTCTGAGGGGCGGTGCAGCGGGCGACTTCCTTGTTGATGGAAGAGGCAATGACAAGCTCTACGGAGATGTGGGCAACGACATTTTCACGCGCTATCTCGATGAAGTTGGCACGGATTACTTCAATGGTGGTTCTGGTACGGATACATTGAACTTCAACATCGTTTCAGACCAGTCGGTGATTGTCGACCTTGAGAACAATGCCAAGAATGGTGGTGTCGCATCCGGCCTGACGCTGGTGAGCATCGAAAACGTCACCGGCAGTTACAAAGACGATACGATCTTCGGCAGCAGCGCGGGCAATGTGCTCAAGGGCGGCTCGGGAGACGACAGGCTCGACGGACGGGCCGGCAATGACAAACTCGAAGGTGGCGGCCACGGCGACCTCCTGACCGGCGGCGCGGGTGCGGACCAGTTCATCTATGCCTCCGACGAGGCCGTCGGTTCCGGCGATCGGATCACGGATTTCACGCGCGGGCAGGACAAGCTTGTCATCGACGACTATGTCTTCGGCTTCTCCAAGCTGGTGCTCTATTCCGGCAATGACCTGAAAGCGACCGGGACGGCAGCGCAGTTCTTCTTCGAGAAGGACAATGGCCGCCTCTGGTATGACGCCGACGGCACGGCCAACGAAAGCGATGCCGTCCTGGTCACCACCCTCGACAAGGTGACCTCGCTTTCGACGTCGGACTTCCTGCTGATTTGATCGTCAGGCACCGTCTTCAGCAAAACGCATCCGGCCGCCTCACCGCGGTCGGATGTCCCGCACCTAGGACGGCGCGCTGAGCCGCGTCTGCGCCAGGAGGCGGACGATCCAGTCGACGAAGACGCGGACCTTGTTGCTGAGATGACGGTTCGGCGGGTAGACGATGTAGAGCGGAATGGGCTCCGATCGCCAGCCGGGCAGCACCGGCACAAGCTGGCCGCTGGCCAGCGCCTCCGTTGCCATGAAATGGGGAAGCGGCGCCACGCCGAGGCCTGAAAGGGCAGCGGCGAGATAGCTTCGCGCATCATTGACCGAGACGAGGTAGCGGCTGTTGACTTCGATCTTTTCCCCGTCCTTCTCGAATTCGAAGGGCATGGTGCGGTTGGTCTGCGCGAGAAAATAGTTCACGCAGTGATGGCTGGTTTCGAGGTCCGACGGGTGCTGCGGCACGCCGAAGGTCTTGATATAGCTGGGTGCTGCGCACGCGACGACGTCGATCTCGGCGACACGCCGGGCAATCAGCGATTGGTCCCCCGGCGCCCCGCCACGCAAGGCGCAGTCGACGTTTTCGGCCAGATAATCCACCGTCCGGTCGCCGACACCCAGGTCGATATGGATGTCAGGGTATTTTTCATGGAAATCGCCGAGTGCCGGAATGACCAGCAGATCCGCAAAGGCGCCCGCCATCTCGACGCGCAGCCGCCCGCTCGGGCTGGTGCGCGAATGGGAGAGGCTGCCGTCCAGTTCGTCGATCTCGGTGACGATCTGGATCGCGCGTTCATAGTAGAGCGCCCCGTCGGTCGTCACCATCACCCGGCGGGTGGTGCGATTCAGGAGCTTGGTCTGGAGATGGGTCTCGAGATTCTGGATGAGATTGCTCACGGTTGCCTTGGGCATGCCGAGCGCCGAAGAGGCCCGGGTGAAATTGCCGGTCTCCACCACGCGGAGGAAGGCACGCATTGCGGAAAGCTGATCCATGGAACATTCCCACGTTGGAAGGCGCTATTGTTCGAAAATCCGGATAGTGAAGTCAGTTTTGGCATACTTATTTTAGTGAGGCCACTCACGATATAAATGGTGAGGGACCAGCCTATATACAGTTGGCTCAAGGAACAAAACGATGTCGGTAGAAATCAAGGATATGACGTTCGACAAGGTGGCCACCGGCCCCGTGTCGGTGCGCGTCTATCAGGGCGCGGAGTTCGCCAAGGGCGCGCCGATCCTGCTCTACTTCCATGGCGGCGCTTTTCTTGAGACGGGTCTCAGCCCCTGCCCGCTTGCCGAAGCCCTGGCGGCTACCGGCGCCATCGTTGCCGTGCCGGATTATAACGCGCCGGGCGGCGGTGTCTTCCCGAAACCGCTGGAAGTGGGCTTCTCGATCTTTTCCTATCTCGCCAAGAAGCGCGCCGGCCTTGGCGACCGCAAATCGCCGCTGCTCATCGGCGGCGAGGAAGCCGGCGGCAATATTGCAGCCGGCGTAGCGCTCAAGGCCCGTGATCACTTCGCCAACGAGCTGGACGGCCAGGTGCTGATCTCGCCGCTGCTCGATCCCTTCATGGGCACGGCGTCCTTCCGCAATGCCGAAACGATCGGCATGCGCGAGCGCTGGGCGGAGGGCTGGAGCCACTATCTGAGCGGCGGCGTCTGTCACCCCTATGCCGCCCCGAGCCTCTGTTCGCGTCTTTCGGGGCTCGCACCTGCCCTCGTGCTGTCGGCGGCGGACGATCCGCTGCTCGACGAAGCACAAGGTTATGCCGACCGCCTGAAGGCGGCGGGTGTCAAGGTTCAACAGCATGTTCTTCCCGCCGGAACAGGCTGGTCTTCAATTTACAGCGGGAAATCCGATGTAACCGGAAGCTGGAAACAAAGCCTCTCAAGCCAGTTTTCCGATTTCATTCAAGACATAAGCATTCACTGATTTAAATTGAGAACAAGCGGATAGAGCGTGGCCTAGACGGCCACAAGGAGAAGAGAAAATGATGTCGAAGCGCAAACGCTGGGCCCTGACGGGCGCCGGCCTGGGACTGGCTGTGTCTGTTTCTGCCGCAGCCCTGATCTTTCAACTGCCGGGCAATGTCGCCCAGGCCGAAGCAACTGTGACGGCCGAAGTGCCTGCCGTACCGGTCACCGTCGCGGTCGTCGAAAACCGTGATGTCGTCACCTGGCAGGAATTCTCCGGCCGGCTGGAAGCGATCGACCGCGTGCAGATCCGCTCGCGGGTCAGCGGCGCCATCCTCTCGGTAAACTTCCGCGAAGGCGCGCTCGTCAAGGCGGGTGACCTGCTGTTCACTATCGATCCGGAACCCTTCCAGACTGCGGTGACACAGGCCGAAGGCCAGTTTGCCTCCGCGGAAGCCCGGGTGAAGCTCGCCACGACCGAACTTGAACGTGGCGAGCGGCTTGCCCGCAGCAACAGCATCTCGCAAAGCGATGTCGACACGCGCCAGAATGCGCTTGCCGAAGCGCGCGCCGCGCTCAAGACGGCCGAAGCCGCCCTGCACGGCGCAAAGCTCGAGCTGAGCTACACCAATGTCCGCGCTCCGGTCGCCGGCCGCGCCGGCAAGGTCGAGATCACAGCCGGCAACCTCGTCGCCGGCGGCTCGACCTCGCCAGCGCTGACCACGCTCGTCTCCGTTGACCCGATCTATGCGGGCTTCAACGTGGCCGAGGAAATCGTCGCCGCCGCACTCGCTGCCCTGCCGGCAACCGATGGCGCGCTTCCCCCGATCGAGCAGATCCCGGTCGAGGTCGGCACGCTCGCCGATGAGGGCACGCCGATCCACGGCAAGCTGCAGCTCATCGGCAACGAAGTGGATGCGGCAAGCGGCACGATTTCCGTCCGCGCCGTCTTCGACAATCCGGGCGGCAAGCTGATCCCCGGCCAGTTCGTGCGTATCCGCATGGGCGAGCCGCGGGCTGAAAGCAAGATTCTCGTCAGCGAGAAGGCGATCGGCACCGACCAGGACAAGAAGTTCGTCTTCGTCGTCGACAAGGACAACAAGGTCACCTACCGGCCGATCGTTCTGGGCAGCCTGTCCGGCAACGAGCGCGTCGTCGAAAGCGGCCTTGCCGGTGGCGATCGCATCGTCGTCAACGGCCTGCAGCGCATCCGCCCGGGCGTCGTGGTCGACCCGCAGACGCAGGAAAACGTCGCTTCCGCGAAGTAACGCGGGCTGGCAGGGCGCTGACGCGCCCTGCCCCGAACATCAGAAATTCGATATCCGCCGGCGGTGCCTGAGCCCGCCGGACAGGATCGTTTGTCCCGTATTTCACCCTTTGGAGAGGGTACCGAAATGAACATCTCCCGTTTCTTCATCGATCGTCCGGTCTTTGCCGGGGTACTGTCGATCCTCATCGTGGTCGCAGGCTTGATCGGCATGCGCGCACTGCCGATTTCCGAATATCCGGAGGTCGTGCCGCCGTCGATCGTCGTGCGCGCTACCTATCCAGGCGCAAACCCCGTCGTCATTTCCGAAACCGTCGCCACGCCGCTCGAAGAGCAGATCAACGGTGTGGAAGACATGCTCTATATGAACAGCCAGGCCACATCCGACGGCGTGCTGACGCTGACCGTGACGTTCAAGCTCGGCACGGACCCGGACAAGGCACAGCAGCTCGTTCAGAACCGCGTGTCGCAGGCCGAACCCCGCCTGCCGGCAGAAGTTCGCGCACTCGGCGTGACCACGGTCAAGAGTTCGCCGGACTTCATCATGGTGGTGAACCTCGTCTCGACGACGGATCGCTATGACATCACCTATCTGCGCAACTACGCGACGCTGAACATCAAGGACCGCCTCGCCCGCATCGAAGGCGTCGGCCAGGTACAGGTCTTCGGCGCCGGCGACTACGCTATGCGCGTGTGGATCGACCCGCAGAAGGCGGCCGAGCATGGCCTCGCCGCCAGCGACATTTCCAACGCGATCCGCGAGCAGAACGTCCAGGCTGCCGCCGGCATCATCGGTGCCTCGCCGGTGTCGAACGACGTGAACCTCCAACTCAACGTCAACGCCCAGGGACGCCTGCGCACGCCGGAGGAATTCGGCAACATCATCGTCAAGGCCGGCGCGGAAGGGGAGATCACGCGCCTCCGGGACGTCGCGCGCATCGAAATGGGCGCGGCCGACTACTCGCTGCGCTCACTGCTCGACGGTGAGCCGGCCGTTGCCGTCGCCGTGCTCCAGGCGCCCGGCTCGAACGCCATCGAGATCGCCGACAATGTGCGTGCGACGATGGACCAGCTCCAGATCGCCATGCCCGAGGGCGTGAAGTACGAGATCGTCTACGACACGACGGAATTCGTGCGCGCCTCGATCGAAAAGGTCGTCGATACGCTGCTTGAAGCCATCGCGCTCGTCGTCCTCGTCGTCATCATCTTCCTCCAGACGTGGCGCGCCTCGATCATCCCGCTGCTCGCCGTCCCGGTCTCCATCATCGGCACGTTCGCGGTGATGTATGCCTTCGGCTTCTCGATCAACGCGTTGACCCTCTTCGGCCTCGTGCTGGCGATCGGCATCGTGGTCGACGACGCGATCGTCGTCGTCGAAAACGTCGAGCGCAATATCGAGAATGGTCTGAGCCCGCGTGAAGCGACCTACCGGGCGATGCGCGAAGTGTCCGGCCCGATCATCGCGATCGCGCTGGTGCTCGTCGCCGTCTTCGTGCCGCTCGCCTTCATCAGCGGCCTGTCCGGCCAGTTCTACCGCCAGTTCGCGCTGACGATCGCCATTTCGACGGTCATCTCGGCCATCAACTCGCTCACCCTTTCGCCGGCGCTGGCAGCCCTTCTGCTGAAGGAGCACAACGCGCCCAAGGACTGGCTGACACGCGTAATGGACGGCCTGTTCGGCTGGTTCTTCCGTGGCTTCAACCGGTTCTTCAGTGCCGCTTCCAATGGCTATGGCCGCAGCGTCAGCGGGCTCGTCTCGCGCAAGTCGCTGGTCATGGTCGTCTATCTCGCGCTCGTCGGCGCCACCTATGCAGTGTTCAACGCCGTACCGGGCGGTTTCGTGCCGGCGCAGGACAAGCAATATCTCATCGGCTTTGCCCAGCTTCCGGACGGCGCCACGCTCGACCGCACGGAAGAGGTCATCAAGAAGATGAGCGCGATTGCGCTCGAACAGCCGGGCGTTGCCCATGCCATCGCCTTCCCGGGCCTGTCGATCAACGGCTTCACGATCGGCTCCAACTCGGGTATCGTCTTTGCCGCACTCGACCCGTTCGAGGAACGCACGACGCCGGAACTTTCCGGCGGGGCGATCGCCATGCAGCTGAACCAGAAGTTCGCCGGCATTCAGGACGCCTTCATCGCCATGTTCCCGCCACCGCCGGTCAACGGTCTCGGCACGACGGGCGGCTTCAAGCTGCAGATCGAGGACCGTGCCGGCCTCGGCTATGGCGCGCTCAACGAGGCGACCCAGGCGTTCCTCGCGAAGGCATACCAGACGCCGGAACTGGCTGGCCTGTTCTCCAGCTTCCAGATCAACGTGCCGCAGCTCTATGCCGACCTTGACCGTTCCAAGGCCCAGCAGCTCGGGGTGCGCGTGACGGATGTCTTCGAGACGCTGCAGATCTATCTCGGTTCGCTCTACGTCAACGACTTCAACGCCTTCGGCCGCACTTACAGCGTGCGCGTTCAGGCCGATTCCGCCTTCCGCGCCAAGCCGGAGGACATCGGTCAGCTAAAGGTCCGCTCGCAGACGGGCGAAATGATCCCGCTTGCCGCCCTCTTGAAGGTAGATGCCACGACGGGGCCGGAGCGCACCACGCGCTACAACGGTTTCCTCGCCGCCGACATCAACGGCGGGCCGGCACCGGGCTTCTCGTCCGGCCAGGCGGAGGCGGCCGTCGAAAAGATCGCTGCGGAAACCCTGCCGGCCGGCATCGACTTCGAGTGGACCGACCTCACCTACCAGCAGATCCTTGCCGGCAATTCGAGCATCTTCGTCTTCCCGCTCGCGCTGCTGCTGGTCTACCTGGTGCTCGCCGCCCAGTATGAAAGCCTGACGCTGCCGATCGCCATCATCATGATCGTGCCGATGGGTGTGCTCGCGGCGCTCGCCGGGGTCTGGTACACGGGCGGAGACAACAATGTCTTCACCCAGATCGGCCTCGTGGTGCTGGTGGGACTATCGGCGAAGAATGCCATCCTCATCGTCGAGTTCGCCCGCGAGCTGGAATTCGAGGGGCGGACACCGGTCCAGGCCGCAATCGAGGCAAGCCGCCTGCGCCTGCGCCCGATCCTCATGACCTCCATGGCCTTCATCATGGGCGTCGTGCCGCTGGTTCTGTCGACGGGTGCTGGTGCCGAAATGCGCGCCGCCATGGGTCTCGCCGTGTTCTCCGGCATGATCGGCGTCACCTTCTTCGGCATCTTCATGACGCCGGTCTTCTACGTGCTGCTACGCCGGCTCGCCGGCAACCGCCCGCTCGTGCAGCACGGCAAGTCAACGTTCGAGGAGGTACGGCCTGAAAGCGTTCCGGTGTCACAGCACTGATCATTTGAAACAGCCGTGAAAATCGAAAAGGCCCCTATTGGGTGAACGATAGGGGCCTTTTCGATTCCAATCCTTGCACAGAAAGAATTTTCTTCGATCCGCCGCGCTTATCCCCGATGGTCGAGGCGGGCGACGAGACGATCACCGAGCCGTTGGATGCGGCAGACCAGCACGATGGGCACCGCGATGACCGCAAACATCACCGTCGTTTCGAAGCGCTGGTAGCCGTAGCGGATGGCGAGGTCGCCCAGACCGCCGGCACCGATTGCGCCCGCCATGGCGGAGGCGCCGATGAGCGCTACGAGCGTCACGGTGAAACCAGCGACGATGCCGGGAGCGCCTCGGGGACCAGAACTTCGCGCACGATCGTCCAGCCATTGCCGCCCATGGCCCTCACGACCGCGATCGACCTCGCGCAGCGAGACTTCCGCAATGCGCGCGTAGTCGGGCATTGCGGCGATTGCTAGCGGGGCGATTGCCGCCCAGGTGCCGATCGACGTGCCGACGATGAGGTTCGTCACCGGGAGGAGCGCCACGAGAAGTATGATGAAGGGCACAGAGCGGAAGCCGTTGACGACAGCACCGAGCCCACGATTCACCCAGAGGTTTTCCGCAATGCCGCCGCGGGCTGTGGCGACCAGCGCGAGACCAAGCGGCAGGCCGAAGGCGAGCGAGATGACGCCGTAGGCGACCGTTCTGACGATCGTTTCCCAGGGGGGTCGAAGAAGAAGTTCAAACATGATCGGCGGCATGGCAAAGGACCTCCACCTAGGTGCCGAGGCGCTCTGCAAATGAGACGCGCGCTGGCCTCGGCCGGCACGGCAATGAAGAACCGGCCGACGGCCTGCTCCTGGATATGATCGACACCGCCATGAACCAACCGGAAGACGTCCGGAAACTCTGCGGAAAGCAACTGGAACAGCGGGTCGGTTGCGGCGGAGCCTGCAATGTCGAGCCCAAGAATGGCTTCACCGATGACAGCGGCAGTCAACTTCCAAGCGATGTGCGCCGGCAGTTGCGGGCAAATGCCGCTGAGCAGGCTTTTTGTCGTTTCGGACTGCGGCGAGTGCGCGAGCGATGCCGACGCGCTGCTTCTGGCCACCGGAGAGCTCGGACGGATAGGCCTTTTCCCTGCCGGCCAGACCAACAAGTTTAATCAGTTCCGCGGCGTGCACGAGACGCTTGGCCTTCGATCTTCAGCGGCAGGGCAACGTTTTCTTCCACGTCTTGGCGGAAAGCAGGTTGAAGTGCTGGAAGACCATGCCGATACGGCGTCGAAGACCCGCAGCTTGCCCGGGCGCTCGCCGATATCCACGCCAATGTCCGACGGGACTGGACGATTGCCGAACTGGCACGCAAAGCGGGCATGTTGCGCTCGGCCTTCGCCCGCCGCTTTTCCACGGCGGTCAGGCTTGCACCGGTGGAATATCTGCTGCGCTGGCGGATGGCGCTCGCCAAGGATGCCCTGCGCCAGCGCCAGGGGTCGCTGGAGGAAATCGCGGAAGGATCGGCTATCGCGTTCTGCAAGCGCCTTCAGCACGGCCTTCAGCCGCAAGGTGGGCTGCCCGCCAGGCGAATTCGCGCGAGGCCTGACGGCATAGTCTTTTCGGCTAGAACGTCGGCGGGGTGTTGATCCAGATCAGCACCGTCTCGCCGTCGTGGCGGTTGCGCCAGGCATGGCGGCGGCAGCTTTCGAAGTACAGGCTGTCGCCGGGGCCGAGGTCGTGGAACTCGTGGCCGTCCAGCACCATTTCGATGTGGCCGGAGAGCACGTGCACGAATTCCTCGCCCTCGTGCTTGTAGGCCCCGTCGGAGGACGCGCCGGGGGCGAGCACGAAGCGATGGCAATCCATCATGTTCCGCCCGTCCGCCAGGACCTGTACGGTGACGCCCGGGGAGGTTTCCGGCCAGAATTTCCACTCCCCGGCCCTGACGACCGAACGGTTGTCATTTTCTTCTTCGCCCGAGAGTTTCGAGACGGTCGTATCGTAATAGGCTGCGAGGTCGTGCAGCACGCGGAAGGTTACGCCCTGCGAGGTGCGTTCGAAGGTGGAAAGCACCGATGTCGCGATACCGATATCGCCGGCGACCTGTTCCAGGGTTTTACCCGTCGCATGGCGCAGGCTTCGCAGCTTTCGCCCGACGCCTTGCGGCGCTTCGCCGTCGGGGGAATGCGCTTCAGCACTGGGCTCTTCGGCTTCCAGCGCCTCGCGAATGGCGGCCGGGTTGAGGCCGCGTTCCGTCCTGAACCAGGCAATGCGCTTCAGCCGCGCGACGTCGTCGCCACTATATTGGCGGTGACCGGTCTCCGAGCGGCCCGGCACGACGAGGCCCTGCGTTTCCCAAAGCCTGAGCGTCGACGCCGAAACGCCGGCGAGCCGTGCGGCTTCCGCCACCTTGTAGTGCACCGGCTCCTCGGAACCCATCGCGCCAAATCCCTGATTCTGTAGTAGTGTCTTTTATAGCATTCCCGGCGGACTGCGCTCGATTTCGAGTCTGGGTTTGCCGCCGCGAAATCCGTCTTAGTGCGGGCATAAAATGCCCATTGCATTCTTGCAGAAAAAATGTAGGAATTCCACAAGAAGCTTGCAGAAAAAATGCAAGTTATTAAACGAAGCCTCCAGATTCAGGATAGCGCCATGACCGCCACGCCCCTTACAGACCGCAAGAACGCCGCCATTTCGCGTGGCGTCGGCATGACCACGCAGATCTACGCTGACCGTGCGGAGAATGCGGAAATCTGGGACAAGGAAGGCAACCGCTACATCGATTTTGCGGCCGGCATCGCCGTCGTCAACACCGGCCATCGCCATCCGCGCGTCATTGAAGCCGTCAAGAAGCAGCTCGACCGTTTCACGCATACCTGCCACCAGGTCGTGCCCTATGAGAACTATGTCGAGCTTGCCGAGCGCCTGAACACCATCACCCCCGGCAACTTCGCCAAGAAGACGATCTTCGTCACCACCGGTGCCGAGGCCGTCGAAAACGCCGTGAAGATCGCCCGCGCCGCCACCGGCCGCCAGGCTGTCATCGCCTTTTCCGGCGGCTTCCACGGCCGCACCTTCATGGGCATGGCGCTGACCGGCAAGGTCGTGCCTTACAAGGTTGGTTTCGGCGCCATGCCGGCCGACGTCTTCCATGCGCCCTTCCCGGTCGAGATGCACGGCACCACCACCGAGCAGTCGCTCGGCGTGCTGAAGAAGCTTTTTGCCGCCGACGTCGATCCGAACCGCGTTGCGGCGATCATCATCGAGCCGGTGCAGGGCGAAGGCGGTTTCTACCCGGTCCCGGTCGCCTTCATGAAGGCGCTGCGCGAAATCTGCGACCAGCACGGCATCCTGCTCATCGCCGACGAAGTGCAGACCGGCTTTGCCCGTACCGGTAAGCTCTTCGCCATGGAGCACTACGGCATCGCGGCCGACATCACGACCATGGCCAAGGGCCTCGGCGGCGGTTTCCCGATCGCTGCCGTCACCGGCCGCGCGGAAATCATGGATGCGCCCGGCCCGGGCGGCCTCGGCGGCACCTATGCCGGCAGCCCGATCGGCGTTGCGGCGGCGCATGCCGTGCTTGATGTCATCAAGGACGAGGATCTCTGCAACCGCGCCGAAAACCTCGGTGCGCGCCTCAAGCAGCGCCTCGCGTCGCTGCAGGACAAGGTTCCGGAAATCGTCGATATCCGCGGACCGGGCTTCATGAACGCCGTCGAGTTCAACGACGTTTCGACGAAGCTGCCGAGCGCCGACTTCGCCAACAAGGTGCGCCTGAAAGCCCTCGAAAAGGGCCTGATCCTGCTCACCTGCGGCGTACATGGCAACGTCATCCGCTTCCTGGCGCCAATCACCATCCAGGACGCGGTTTTCGCCGAGGCGCTCGATATCCTCGAGGCCGCGATGATCGAAGCCCGCGCCGCCTGATCGGCAACGCGCAAGACTGAACCACATCCTCCCAAGGCAACACCCGGGGCATACGCTCCGGGTGAACGCCCTTTCTTTTCCGCAAGGAGCGACATCATGGCCTTCTACGATGCTCTCACCAAGCACCTGAAGTCGAACGAATTCCTGCGCGATGCAGGTTACGTCAACGGCAACTGGATCGGCGGCAACGGTGCCGAGACCTTTGACGTTTTCAACCCCGCGACCGGCGAGAAACTTGCGACGCTGCCGGAAATGGGCGCCGACGAGACCGCCGCCGCCATCGACGCTGCCTACAAGGTGCAGCCGGCCTGGGCCGCCCGCCCGGCCAAGGACCGCAGCGTGCTGCTGCGCAAGTGGTTCGATCTCATCGTCGCCAATGCCGATGAACTGGCCGCGATCCTGACAGCCGAAATGGGCAAGCCGCTGGCCGAAGCCAAGGGCGAAATCCTCTACGCAGCGTCCTATGTTGAATGGTATGCGGAAGAAGCCAAGCGCATCAACGGCGAGACGATCCCCGCTCCGTCCGTCGACAAGCGCATGCTGGTCATCAAGCAGCCGGTCGGCGTCGTCGGCACGATCACGCCCTGGAACTTCCCGGCCGCGATGATCGCCCGCAAGGTCGCCCCGGCACTCGCCGTCGGCTGCACGGTGGTGTCGAAGCCTGCCGAACAGACTCCGCTTTCGGCAATCGCCCTTGCAGTGCTCGCCGAAAAGGCCGGCATCCCGGCCGGCGCCTTCAATGTCATTCTCGGCACCGACGGCCCTGCGATCGGCAAGGAGCTCTGCTTCAATCCGAAGGTCCGGAAAATCTCGTTCACGGGTTCGACCGAGGTCGGCCGCATCCTGATGCGCCAGTGCTCCGACCAGATCAAGAAGGTCAGCCTGGAACTCGGCGGCAACGCGCCCTTCATCGTCTTCGACGACGCGAATATCGACGCGGCCGTGGAAGGCGCTATGGCCTCCAAGTACCGCAATGCCGGCCAGACCTGCGTCTGCGCCAACCGGCTCTATGTGCAGTCGAACGTCTATGATGCCTTTGCCGAGAAGCTGGCAAAGAAGGTCGCCGAACTGTCCGTCGGCAATGGCTTTGACAAGGGCGTCACCATCGGTCCCCTGATCGAGGAAGCGGCCATCGAAAAGGTCGAGGCGCATATTGCGGACGCCGTTTCGAAGGGCGCTACAGTGGTTGCCGGCGGCAAGCGCGTTGAGGGCAACGGCACCTTCTTCGAGCCGACCGTTCTGAAGGGCGTTGCGCGCGGCATGACGGTCGCGCGGGAAGAAACCTTTGGCCCCGTCGCGCCGCTCTTCCGCTTCGACACGGTCGAGGATGTGATCGAACAGGCGAACGATACAGAGTTCGGCCTCGCCGCGTATTTCTACGCCGGCGACCTGAAGAAGGTCTGGAAGGTCGCGGAAGCGCTGGAATACGGCATGGTCGGCGTGAATACGGGTATCATTTCCTCCGAAGCCGCCCCCTTCGGCGGCATCAAGCAGTCCGGCCTCGGCCGTGAAGGATCTGCCCATGGTGCGGATGACTATCTGGAAATGAAATATGTCTGCATGGGCGAAGTCGCATGATGTTTTCGGATCGCCCCGCCTCGTGCGGGGCGATTCTTATGCGGCATCGATATCCGTCTGCGAAAAGTCGTCGCCCTTGTAGAGCAACGGCATGCCGAGTTGCCGCGCGCAGGCATAGGCGAAACAGTCGCCGAAATTGAGCGCAGCCGGATGCCGGCCCTTGCCGAAGCGCTGATGAGCGCCAACGGCCATTTCGCCAATCTCCAGATTGACGGGTTCGACTGTGACGAAGAGCAGCTTCATGAAATCCGTGACGAGTTTGAGAGCATCCATAGGTGCAAGCTGGCGCTGGCGCCCGAGCGCCAGT
This sequence comes from Shinella sp., assembly GCF_052438155.1. Classification (NCBI taxonomy): domain Bacteria; kingdom Pseudomonadati; phylum Pseudomonadota; class Alphaproteobacteria; order Hyphomicrobiales; family Rhizobiaceae; genus Shinella; species Shinella sp. The sequence continues at coordinate 13,703 of NZ_JBQVPI010000020.1, forward strand.
GAGGTCTCCCAAACGGCCATGGGGGATGTATACCGGATCTCGGCTCGCTGCAGGCGCGCCAAAAGCTCCTCCGCCCCTTCCTCATAGGCTAGGATCGCAACGAAGGCCGACGCATCGACGAACATCAGTCGTCCTCATAGAGGCTATCGATGAAGGCCTTGTCGGCGGGCGGGCCTTTTTTGGGGTATTTGGCATCGAGTTCGCGAACAAAAGCCAGAGCCTTTTCCACCAGTGTCGGCTCGCCCTCCACCCGCTCCAATTCATGCGCAAGCGCCTGCCGCACCGCCTCGGTCTTGCTGACCTTGCGTAGCGTGGACAGTCTCTCGGCGAGCCGGTCGACCTCCTGGTCCTTGACATAGAGCGGCATGGTATATCCTTCCCTTGCTGAGGGTATATATAACATGCCGCGTCCCGTTCCAAAAGATCAGGCCGGTTTCACCGCCTGCGGATGCGCCGCCAGGAAGGCCGGGAGCGCCAGGCAGGTTTCAGCAATGCGCCGTATTTTGGTGAGGCCGGCAATGTCGACGCCCCAGCGCTCCGCATTGTAGACCTGCGGCACAAGGCAGAAGTCGGCCATGGTGGGCGTGTCGCCGTGGCAGAAGGTGCCGGTTGCCGGATTGTCGAGCGACGCTTCGACGGCCACAAGGCCCTCGCCGATGAATTTCTTCATCCAGCCGACGCGAACCTCTTCCCCTCCCCCGGTGATCTCCAGGACGTGGTTGATGACGCCCGTGTTGCAGACGGCATGGATTTCCATGGCGATGGCGCAGGAGAGTGTGCGTACCCGCTGCCGGCCGAGCGGATCGGCCGGCAGGAAACGCGCCTCCGGGCGCGTTTCGCAGAGGTATTCGATGATTGCGAGGGATTGCGTCAACGTCTGCCCATCGATCACCAGGGCCGGAACAAGGCCCTGGGGGTTTCGAGCGCGATGCTCCGGCGCACGCTGCTCTCCCGCGAGCAGATCAACCGAAATCCGCCGATAGGGTAAGCCGAGGCTTTCGAGCGCGATGCGCACACGATAGCTGGCGGAGGAGCGCCAGTAGTCGAAGAGCACGATGTCGTCGTTCACTCTTTAGCCCTTCTCGTATTGCTGCACGGTCTGCTCGATCGCGCCGAAGATCGAATGACCCGTCTTGTCCTTCATCTCGATGCGCACGGTGTCGCCGAATTTCAGGAAAGGCGTTTTCGGAGCGCCGTTGACAATCGTCTCGATTGTGCGGATTTCCGCGATGCAGGAATAGCCAGCACCACCCTCCGAGACCGGCTTGCCGGGCCCGCCATCGAGCTTGTTGGAAACGGTGCCGGAGCCGATGATCGACCCGGCGACGAGCGGCCGGGTCTTCGCCGCATGGGCGACGAGCTGGCCAAAATCGAAGGTCATGTCGATGCCGCTATTGGCCTTGCCGAAGGCTTGGTCGTTGATCGCGACAAGCAGCGGCAGATGCAGCTTGCCGCCGTCCCAGGCGTCGCCCAGCGCATCGGGCGTCACGGCGACGGGGGAAAAGGTGGAGGACGGTTTCGACTGGAAGAAGCCGAAGCCCTTGGCGAGTTCAGCCGGAATGAGGCCACGCAGCGAGACGTCGTTGACGAGCATGACCAGCTTGATCGCCGCGCGCGCTTCCTCCACGCTTGCCCCCATCGGCACATCGCCGACGATTACGGCGACTTCGCCTTCCATGTCGATGCCCCAGGCCTCGTCGGCGGCGAGAATGGGGTCGCGTGGTCCCAGAAAGCTGTCGGAGCCGCCCTGGTACATGAGGGGGTCGGTCCAGAAACTATCCGGCATCTCGGCATTGCGGGCCTTGCGCACCAGTTCGACGTGGTTGACGTAGGCGGAGCCGTCTGCCCACTGGTAGGCGCGCGGCAGGGGAGAGGCGGCGTCATGCTCGTGGAAGCGGGCGGTCGGCTGCGCGCCGGTTTCCAGCCCCTCGGCAACCCGCGCCAGCCGTGGCGCGACATGGTCCCAGTCGTCCAGCGCATCCTGCAAGGTGCGGGCGATATGGCCCACTTCCGAGCAGCGCGTCAGATCGCGCGAAACGACCACCAGCCGGCCGTCGCGGGTGGAATTCTTCAACGTCGCAAGTTTCATGCGTGTCTCTCCCGATCTTGTTTGCAGCCGTCAAACTGTGTCATCTTCCGGCGCCTGTCTCCACCCTCGTGCGCCGCTCCCACGGCGCATCGCATTTTTCGAGGAATCCCCTTTGAACCGCTCGGTCCGAAACTCCCTGCTGATCGTCCTCGGCTTCACCGCCGCGACGGCCATCATCCTTTATACGATGGGTCAGCCGCTCATCTGCAAGTGCGGATATGTCAAACTCTGGCATGGCGTCGTTTTTTCTTCGGAAAACTCGCAACATCTGTCCGATTGGTACACGCCGAGCCATATCATCCACGGCATTCTGTTCTTCGGCTTCTTCACACTGATCTTGCCCAAGGCGAGCATCAATGTGCGCCTGGTGCTCGCGCTCATCGTGGAATGCGCCTGGGAAATCCTCGAAAACACCGACATGATCATCAACCGCTACCGTGAATCGACGATCTCGCTCGATTATTTCGGCGATAGCGTGATCAATTCGAGCGCGGACATCCTCGCCATGGTCGTCGGCTTCTTCCTTGCCGCACGCCTGCCGGTCTGGGCGAGCGTCGCGTTGATCGTCATCTTCGAGGCGACGACGATCTATCTCATCCGTGACGGACTGGCGCTGAACATCCTGATGCTCGTCTGGCCGATGGAAGCGGTGAAAGCCTGGCAGGGCGGCTAACTTCATTTGATGCCCGGCGTACCGTCGAATTTGCGCTCCAGGCCATCCCAACAGTCGAGGTAATTGTCCTGCAACGTCTCCAGTTCGGCCGCGAACTTGGTGAGTTGCTGCGGATAACGGGTCTCGAACATGAAGGCCATGGTGTGGTCGAGCTTGACGGGCTTCAACTCGCTGTTGGAGGCTTTTTCGAAGCCTGTCGTGTCCGGCCCGTGCGGCAGCATCATGTTGTGCAGGCTCATGCCGCCGGGCACGAAACCCTCTTCCTTGGCGTCGTACTGGCCGTGGATCAGCCCCATGAATTCGCTCATGATATTGCGGTGATACCACGGCGGGCGGAAGGTGTGCTCGGCCACCAGCCAGCGCGGCGGGAAGATGACGAAGTCGATGTTCGCCGTGCCGGCCTCTTCCGTCGGCGCCGTCAGCACCGTGAAAATCGACGGGTCGGGATGGTCGAAGAGGATCGCCCCGACAGGGGAATAGGTGCGCAGGTCATATTTGAACGGCGTGTAGTTGCCGTGCCAGGCGACGACGTCGAGTGGTGAATGGCCGATGTCCGTGACGTAGAACTTCCCGCACCATTTCACATGCACCCGGCAGGGCGTTTCCTTGTCCTCGTAGGCGGCAACCGGCGTCTTGAAGTCGCGCGGGTTGGCAAGGCAGTTCGCGCCGATTGGCCCGCGGTCCGGCAAGGTGAATTTCGCGCCATAGTTCTCGCAGACGTAACCGCGCCAGGTGTCTCCTTCACCGATGCGGGAGACCTTGAACATCATGCCGCGCGGGATGAGGCAGATTTCCAGCGGTTCGACATCCATGATGCCCATTTCAGTGAAGACGCGGATGGCACCCAACTGGGGCACGACCAGCAATTCGCCGTCGGCATTGAAGAAATAGTCGTCCACCATATCGGCATTGAACGTGTAGGCATGCGCGGCCATGCCGACCTGGGTCAACACGTCGCCGGCGGTCGTCATCGTCCGCATGCCGTCGAGAAAGCTCTGCGTCTCCTTCGTCGCCGGCAACGGGTTCCAGCGCAGCTGGCCGAGCGGCAGGGAATGATCGTCGAGGCAGGGCGCCGTTTTCCAATGCGGATAGTTGGCATTCGAAAAACGACGCGTGTGGCGCACGCTCGGGCGGATGCGGTAGAGCCAGGAGCGTTCATTGGTGCCGCGCGGGGCCGTGAAGGGCGAGCCGGAAAGCTGTTCGGCATAAAGGCCGTAATTGCATTTCTGCGGGCTGTTTTGGCCCTGCGGCAGGGCGCCGGGCAGGGATTCCGTCTCGAAATCATTGCCGAAGCCCGGCATGTATTTCAGGCTGTTGGACGTCTCCGTGGCATGATCCGGCATGGTTTGCCCTCCTCGCAAAGCGTGCGTATAGTCATATGGTTACAGATGTAACTGTCTATTTTGTAACCATCAAGGCGCGTGTCGTGGACTTCAAGCTCGAGAGTTTCCTGCCCTACAGGCTCAACCAGGCGGCCGAGCGCGTAAGCCAGCGCTTTGCCGCGCAATACCGCTCACGCTACCACATGACCCGGCCGGAATGGCGCGCACTCGCGGCAATCGGGACCTACGGCCGCATGACGGCGACTGAGATCGGGGCCAATTCCAGCATGCACAAGACGAAGGTATCCCGCGCCGTGCGGGCGCTGGAGGAGAAGCGCTGGCTGAAGCGCAGCGAGCATGCCGAAGACCGGCGCGTCGAACATCTGGAGCTAACGCCCGCCGGCAAGCGCATCTACGGAGAGATGATTGAGCTTGCCAAAGCCTATGAGCAGGAGCTGGCGATGCTTCTCGGCGCAAGTGGCATGCAACAACTGGAAGCCGGTCTCGCAACGATCGAGGTAAAAATGGCCTCCGAAACAGGCCGCCGCGCCCCAAAGGACTGATACGCACGCATCGGTTCGAACCTTTCATGGGACGCGGGTCCCGGATCTCGCCGCATCGACGCGGACGCTACTAGACCGCTGACGGGCGATGTCGTTTCGCCCGACCCGTTAACCATTATTGCCTTGCCCTTGAATCGGAATTGATTCTAGATGCGATTCAAACCCTCACATGGGCTGCAAATCGCATTTTGAGGTTATGGACATGAATATGGCCACAACGGTCGGGCAGGCAATTTCCGACATCGACCAGCTGATCATCGGCCAGGCGCACGAACTGTCAGACAAGCTTAAGCAGCATCGTCTGGAGATGTTTCCTCCCGTCGCCCAAAAATCCCTGCGCCAGTTTCAATTGAGCGAAGCCGCCCATTTCCTCGGTGTTACAAGCGGGTATCTGCGCAATCTCTCGCTGGAATCTAAGGGCCCCCTGCCACAGGCCACACCGTCCGGCCGCCGGTCCTATTCGGCCGGGCAGTTGCAGGAAATGCGGGAGTATCTGGACCAGAACGGCCGTGGCGGACAGCGCTATGTCCCGCGGCGGCGGTCGAGCGAGCATCTTCAGGTGATCGCGGTCGTGAACTTCAAGGGCGGTTCCGGCAAGACCACCACAACAGCGCATCTCGCACAGCATCTGGCCCTGACCGGGCACCGCGTGCTGGCCGTCGATCTCGACCCGCAGGCGAGCCTTTCGGCGCTGCACGGGTTCCAGCCGGAATTCGACGTCGACGAAAACGAGACTTTGTACGCAGCGATCCGCTACGACGAGCACAGGCGGCCGCTCAAGGACATCATCAGGAAGACCAACTTTCCCGGCCTCGACATCGTGCCCGGCAATCTCGAACTCATGGAGTTCGAACACGATACGCCACGTATTCTGGCGCAGGGCAACAAGGACGACTACGGCCGGATTTTCTTCGCGCGACTGGACGAGGCGCTCTCCTCCGTCGCCGACGACTATGATGTGGTGGTGATCGATTGCCCGCCACAGCTCGGCTTTCTGACGATGAGCGCGATCTGCGGAGCGACGGCGGTGCTGATCACCGTGCATCCGCAGATGCTCGACGTCATGTCCATGTGCCAGTTCCTGCAGATGCTGGGCGAGGTCCTGAACACCCTGAAGAGCGCCGGCGGCAACATGAACCTCGACTGGCTCCGCTATCTCGTCACGCGCTACGACCCGGCCGACGGACCGCAGACCCAGATGGTTGCGTTCATGCGCTCCATGTTCAAGCAACATGTCCTGACCAATTCGATGGTCAGAAGCGTTGCCATTGCCGACGCCGCACTCACCAACCAGACCCTGTACGAGGTCGACCGAAGCCAGTTCACCCGTGCAACCTATGACCGCGCCTTTGAATCCATGGAAGCGGTCAATGCGGAGATCGTTGAAATGATTCACAAAGCTTGGGGGCGTTGAGATGGCGCGCAAGAACGTTCTTTCGAACCTGATGGCACCGGCATCGGACAAGGTGACATCGACAAATCCTTCCCATGAAGAGCCCGCGCGTCAACATGTTAGCTACAAGGGTCTCGGCGCACTGGGTGCCGTGACGCGCAGCATCGACGCACTTGCCGCCAAGGCGGATGCGGCCAAGGAAATGGAAGCCAAGCTGACGGCCGGCGAGGTCGTTATCGAACTCGAAGCTGATCAGATCGAAGACTCCTTCATCTCGGACCGGCTGGTGCATTCGGACGAGCAGTTCCAGGAACTCGTCGAAGCGATGCGCATCCGCGGACAGGATTCGCCCATCCTCGTGCGCCCGCACCCCGAGAAGAACGGTGTTTACCAGATCGCCTTCGGCCACCGGCGCGCAAAAGCGGCCCGGTTGCTCGGCCGGCCCGTTCGTGCCGTCGTCAAGCTGCTTACCGATCGCGACCACGTCATCGCGCAAGGCCAGGAAAACAGTGCGCGCGCAGACCTGTCCTTCCTCGAGCGGGCAACCTTTGCCGGTGAACTCGAGGCACGCGGATTTGACCGCGAAACGATCATGGCCGCACTCAGCGCCGACAAGACGACCCTGTCGAAAATGCTCTCGGTGGTGAACCGCATTCCGAAGTCGGTCAGGGCCGGCATCGGTCCGGCGCTGGCCATTGGCCGCGACCGTTGGCATGAATTGGCGACGCGGTTCGACGAGTCGACCAACGAAGACAGGGCAATCGAGTTTCTGGGCCGCGAGCGCGTGCAAGGCCGAATGCCGGAAGACCGGTTCAATCTCGTGAGCAACCACCTGATCCAAAAAGAGGCACCGGAGACGGACAAACCCGCGGCCAAGGAATGGTCGCGCAAGGATGGCGCCGTTCGCGCCAGCATCAAGACCAATGGCCGCCAATACACGATCGCGCTGAAGGCTGCAGAAGCAGCCGCGTTCGGCCTCTACATCACCCAGAACCTGGACCGTCTCTACGAAGCGTTCCGCACGGAAGCCAAACAAGAATCGGAAGATTGATCCGCGGCGAATTCTCGCCTGGTTCGATATCGATGCTGATGGTGATCGTGTGGACGACGGGGCACCGCTAAAGCGGGCGGGCTGACATGGAACATGTTGATACCGCAAATTGCGACCTGGAAACCGCATGTTAACCATGGGCTTATTAATTATGAGGGAGAAGATAAGGAACTCGATTCTATGCCCTCACCTGCCCCGGTCCAACCACGCCGCCTTTCGATTGCCGCCGAAACCAGACCGGTCGTTCCATTTCCCGCTGAACGCCGGACGGCTCATGTCCGTCGCTGCGCCGGAGAACTGGGCGAGCTGAACGGAGAGGAAGCCCGTCGCTATTGGCAGAAGGTTTGCCGCGAGCTTGCGGACGAAATGCGCAAGTTCGGCTCGTGCGAAAACCAGGCCCGCGAGGCCGTGTTCGCTTTCCAGGACGAAGTCCAGCAGGAACTCCAGCGCAAGCATGCCGCGGGAGGCGCTTGATTTTTTCGGAACAGGAAACTCGCGCTTGTTGAGCCGAGCTGATGCGGGGCGCCTGGGTGGGTTTCGCCATTCCCGTGCGCCGCATCATCCATGGTGATTGCGGCAGGCTTTGGTGCCATCGATCATAGATCGGCCGCTAGACGCCAATTCGATATCCGTAAAAATGCCGTGGCATTCTTTCCCCATCCCAGAAGATGAGGGTGGGCAAGCCGTCGCGCGCAAAGGATGATCTCCGCTCGCCGCTGCCCAACTCTTCCCCTTCTCGAAAAGGGTCGCTAAGGATCAATAGCGATGATCAAAGGGGGACGGCCATGACAGAGACGATTGCACAGGATATCCAGCGGCTTGAAGAACAGGAGCGGCTTCTTCGCTTCAGCCGGTTCAGCCCGGACGACGCCTGGGCGCTGGGCAATCAGCTGCGCGAAACGGCCCTGTCTATCGGCGCCGGTGTGGCGATCGACATTTCGCTGCGGGATCGTGTGCTGTTCCATTCCGCACTCCCTGGCACCAACACAGACAATGTTGAATGGATAAGACGCAAGCGGAACACCGTGTTTCGGCTTTGGCATTCATCCTATCTCGTCGGACGGCGTCTGGCGCTTTCCGGGCGCGGACAGGAAGAAGCGCATAATCTTCCGTTGACGGACTTTGCGGTGCATGGCGGCGGCTTCCCGCTTTTTGTCGCGGACCTCGGTTGTGTCGGCGCTGTCACGGTTTCCGGCGTGCCGCAACGCGTCGACCATGCGATCGTCACAAATGCGATCGCTGCTTTCCTGAAGGTCGATCTCGGCGACCGCCGATTGCCCGACTGAGCCCCTCCCCTAGGAAAGAAGCGAGCCGCTCACTAGAATAGGTCACCGGCCCCTGGTCGGTGACGAACGGAAGAGGAGCCGTCCTTCTGTGAAGCTGCGTCATGCTCTCGCCTTCGCGGTCCTGCCGATCGTTATCCTCCTTGCCGTGTTGCAAGGGGGGGCGCTGCTCACGCGCAGCTACATGGATGAAGCGTCGTCACAGGCCGGTTCCGCGTTGCGCCTTGCGGTCGCAGCACTTGCCGGCCATCTCAGCCGATACGAGCCGTTGCCCGCCCTGATCGCCGATCACGACGATATCGAGGCGCTGCTCCAGTCGCCGGAGAGCCCTGCCCTGCGGCAAACGGCGAACGAATATCTCAAGGAAATCAATAGACTGCTGGAATCATCCGATATCTATGTCATGACGCCGGATGGCAATACCGTCGCTGCCAGCAACTATGGCATTCCCGGAACCTTCGTCGGGCAGAACTTCAACTACCGCCCCTATTTTCAGGATGCGATTGCGGGTCGGCAGGCGCGATTCTACGCGCTCGGCACGACATCCCTGAAACGGGGTTATTACTTTTCCTCCCCGGTAGAAGTGGCGGGAAAGATCCTTGGCGTCATCGTCTTCAAGGTCGATATCGATTCAATCGAGAGTTCCTGGCGCGGCGGTGAGTACAAGATCTTTGTCGCCGATCCCGAGGGCATCATCTTCATGACCGGCAGTCCGGAATGGCTCTATTCCGGCATCCTGCCCCTGGATGCACCGCGCCTCGCCCGCACGCAGACGTCCCGACGCTATGCCGAGGCCGAGTTGAAGCCTTTGCCCGCGACTGAATCAGTTTACTACGGTCAACACTTGATGCAGATCCCCGGAAGTGGAACGACGCGGGAATACCTGCGCCTGTCTCACTACATGCCGGAAGCAGACTGGACCGTGAATGTTCTTCTCGACACCGCATCGGTCAGAACGCAGGCGCGCACGGCGTTGATCGCGATCCTCTTGTTCATCTGCCTCGCCGCGCTGGGTGCCGCCGTGCTCTGGCAGCGTCGTTCCCGCGTAGAGGAGCGGCTGCGATTGCAAGAAGAGACCCGGAACGAACTGGAGCGACGGGTCGAGGAGCGCACGGCGGATCTCGCGCGGGTCAATGAGCAGATCGAGCTTGAGATTGCCGAACGTCGGCTGACCGAGCAGGAACTGCGCAAGACGCAGGGCGACCTGATCCAGGCCGGTAAACTCGCGGGCCTTGGCCAGATGTCGGCAGCGCTTTCGCATGAATTCAACCAACCGCTTGCTGCCGCCAAGAGCTACGCAGACAGTGCCGCGCTCCTCATCGACCGTGGCCGCGTGCCGGAGGCGCAGGACAATGTGCGCCGCATCTCGAGCCTTATCGATCGCATGGCATCGATAAGCCGCCACTTACGCAACTTCGCGCGCAAACCGAATGAGAAGCTCGGCCCGGTTCCCCTTCCCGACGTGATTGCGGATACGCTGGAGATCGTCGCGCCACGGCTCAAGTCGGCGGATGCGGAACTTGTTGTCGAATTGTCCGGCACGGATCTCACCGTTAAAGCCGGCCCCGTGCGGCTCCAGCAGGTCCTGGTCAACATTGTCAGCAATGCTGCGGACGCGGTCGAAGGGTTGGAAAATCGCAAGATTGTCCTCTCGGCATTTCGATCGGAGAACGGTGTTGTCGTCGAAGTGCGCGATCGCGGCACCGGTGTGCCGGCGGCCATTGCCGAACGCATCTTCGACCCCTTCTTCACGACAAAGGGCGTCGGCAAGGGATTGGGTCTTGGCCTCTCGATTTCGTATAACATTATCAAGGACTTCGGTGGAAATCTGACCGTCCGGAACCACCCGGATGGCGGTGCTGTCTTCTCCGTTGTTCTCGAGGCTTCGGCACCATCGCGGGAGGCGGCGGAATGAGTGGCTCGCGTATTCTTCTCATCGATGACGAAGAGGAAATGCGCCGATCCTCGGCCCAGGCATTGGAGCTCTACGGTTTGGAGGTCGATACGTTTTCCAGTGCAGAACGGGTGCTGGAACTCGTCGGTTACGCTTTCGACGGCGTCGTGGTCAGCGATATCCGCATGCCCGGCATGGATGGAATGACATTGCTCCAGCGCATTCGCGAGGTCGATCCGGAGGTGCCGGTCATTCTCGTGACGGGCCATGCCGATGTGCAACTGGCGGTCAGCGCGATGCGGGCAGGCGTCTATGACTTCCTTGAAAAACCGTTCACCGCACAGCATCTGGCCGGCATCATTCGCCGCGCCATGGACCGCAGGAGCCTTGTGCTGGAAAACCGCCGCCTGCGGGCGGTCGCCGGCAAGCGGGACGATATCGAAGCGCGGCTGCCCGGCCGCACGCAGGTCATGGTCGATTTGCGCTATAGGGTGCGGGCAATCGGCGCGACGGACGCCGATACGCTGATCATTGGCGAAACGGGTGCCGGCAAGGAAGTGGTGGCGCGTGCCCTTCATGATATCAGCGCGCGGGCCGACCGCCCGTTCATTGCCATCAATTGCGCAGCCCTTCCCGAAAACCTTATCGAAAGCGAACTTTTCGGCCACGAAGCAGGCGCCTTTCCGGGGGCGCTGCGCCCGCGCTACGGCAAGTTCGAACACGGCCGTGGCGGTACGATCCTGCTCGACGAGATCGGCTCCATGCCGTTCGACCTGCAGGCAAAATTCCTGCGCGTCCTGCAGGAGCGGGTCATTACGCGGCTGGGCTCGAACGAGCCTGTGCAGCTCGACGTGCGCTTTATCGCGACAAGCAAGGTAAACCTGGAAGCCGAGGTGGCCGCCGGCCGGTTCCGCGCGGACCTCCTGTACCGGTTGAACGTCGCGACACTGCATGTTCCCTCGTTGGCGCAGCGGCGGGACGATATCCCCCTGCTCTTCCTCCAGCTCGTGCGCGAAGCCGCGGCGCGCTATGTGCGAAACGATATGGATGTGCCCGCAGAGTTGATGACCGAAATTGCCGGGCGCAGCTGGCCCGGCAATGTGCGTGAACTTCGCAATGCCGCTGACCGGCTGGTCCTGGGGCTTGATGCCGGGGTGGAAAATGCGCCGTCCGGCATCGGACCGCAGCGCCTCTCGGACAAGGTGGCGGCCTATGAACGGGGCCTGATTGCCAGCGCTCTGGCGGCCCATGGTGGCAGTCTGAAGCCGGTTTACGAGCAATTGGGCGTCTCGCGAAAGACGCTTTACGAGAAGATGCAGAAGTACGGCCTCGACAAGAACATCAACATGGCGGCGTTTCAGGACGATATGTGATGTCCCGATGGGTGGAAATCCACCCAAGCCGAAGCCGCTTTGTTCCCAAACCTACCCACCAAGGCAGTTTACTGCGGTAAATTACGGCCGGTAAATGCGGCGGCCGCTTGCTCTCAAGCCCGACAAAGCCCCTGTTGAGACATCCAGGACCGGCGCGGGAGGAGCCACGCCGGCTGGCCAATTCATCGGGAGGATTTGATGAAGACCATGAAAACCCTGTTTGGTATTTCCGCTGCGTTTGCCGTATCGCTGCTCGCCACCTCTGCCCTTGCCCAGACCTATCCGGAACGCACCATCACCATGGTGGTCCCCTTCTCTGCCGGCGGCCCGACCGATACCGTGACCCGCCTCGTTGCCGAAGCCATGTCGAAAGATCTCGGCCAGCAGATCGTCGTCGAGAATGTCGGCGGCGCTGGTGGCACGCTGGGTGCCGGTCGCGTGGCGAGCGCCGACGCGGATGGCTACACCCTGCTGCTGCACCATATCGGCATGGCGACGAGCGCCACGCTCTATCGCAAGCTTGCCTATGACACACTCAACGCCTTCGAATATGTCGGCCTCGTCACCGACGTGCCGATGGCAATCGTCGCCCGCAAGGACCTCGAGCCCACCGATCTCAAGGGCCTAATCGACTACATGAAGGCCAACAAGGATACCGTGACGGTGGCAAATGCCGGCATCGGCGCCGCCTCGCATCTGTGCGGCATGATGCTGATGAGCGCTCTCCAGACGCAGTTCGTCACCGTGCCCTACAAGGGCACCGGCCCGGCCATGACCGATCTCCTTGGCGGCCAGGTCGATGTGATGTGCGACCAGACGACGAACACGACAAAGCAGATCCAGGGCGGAACGATCAAGGCCTATGCCGTGACCTCCCCTGCCCGTCTCGGCAACCTGCCGGATATTCCGACGGCCGAAGAAGCAGGCCTGCCGGGGTTCCAGGTTGGTATCTGGCACGGCATCTACGCGCCCAAGGGCACGTCGACCGAAGTGACGGAGCGGCTTGCCAAGTCCTTGCAGATCGCGCTGAAGGACCCGAACGTTGTCGCCCGCTTTGCCGAGCTTGGCACCGCGCCTTCCTCGGAAGCCGATGCAACGCCGGCGGCCCTCAAGGCGAAGCTGGAAGGTGAAATCGCCCGTTGGAAGCCTGTCATCGAGGCGGCTGGACAGTTCGCCGACTAAGACACTCCCGAGTGAATGCAAAGCGGCTTTCCGTCCAAAACCGTGCGGAGACAATGCTTGCATGGATCGGACCGTGGCGGTGTTGACCGCCGTCACGGTCTTTGACGTCTGCGCGGCCCATCCTGGCCGCTGAGGAGGGGATCCCATGAAACAACTAGAGTTCGACAGCACCAACGCCATTTGCGGCCTGACCTTCATCGCGCTTGGCGGCTTCTTCGTTTACCAATGCCTCAACCTGGAGCTTGGCACCGCATTCCGCATGGGGCCCGGCTTTTTCCCGCTGATTCTGGCGGCGATCCTGACCATTCTCGGCGTGATCGTGCTTGTGCAGGCAACGCGCATGAAGGGCGACCCGATCGGGCCGATGGCCTTGCGCGGAATGCTTTTCATTCTGCCCGCGCCGGTGTTCTTCGGGCTTACGGTGCGCGGTCTTGGCTTCGTTCCGTCGCTGTTCTTCACGGCGCTTATTGCAGCCTTCGCTTCCACGCGGATGAAACCGCTCATGGCGCTTCTGCTCGCAATCGGCATCACGGTCTTCTCGGTAGCGGTGTTCAGCTACGGACTTGGCCTGCCGTTCGAGCGGTTCGGCCCGTGGACGCGGCTCTAGGAGGCTCTCATGGATCTCATTAGCAACCTGGCGCTTGGTTTTGCCACCGCCGCCTCGCCGGCCAACCTGGCCTTCTGCCTGATCGGCGTTCTGCTCGGCACGCTGATCGGCGTTCTGCCCGGCATCGGCGCGACGGCGACCATCGCCATGCTCCTGCCGATCACCTTCCAGCTGGAGCCGGTCTCCTCGCTGATCATGCTCGCCGGCATCTATTACGGCGCGCAGTACGGTGGCTCCACCACCGCCATTCTGATCAACATGCCGGGCGAATCCTCGTCCGCCGTGACGGCCATCGACGGTTATCAAATGGCGCGCAAAGGCAGGGCAGGAGCCGCACTCTCCATCGCGGCGCTCGGCTCCTTCTTCGCCGGCACGGTCTCCACGTTCCTTGTCGCGATCTTCGCCATACCGCTGACCGGCATCGCGCTGAAATTCGGCGCCGCCGAATACTTTTCCCTGATGGTCGTCGGCCTCGTCTCGTCGATTGCCCTGGCGCATGGATCCATCGTCAAGGCACTTGCAATGGTGTCGCTTGGCCTGCTGCTCGGCCTTGTCGGTACGGACATCTATACGGGCACGCCGCGCTTTACCCTGGGCATCCGGGAATATGCCGACGGGCTCAACTTCGTGGCCGTCGCGGTGGGTGTCTTCGGCATTGCGGAAATCCTGCGCAATCTCGAAGGCGAATCGACCCGCAGTGTTCTCATTGCAAAGGTCGCGGATCTTTGGCCGACAAAGGATGATTTCAAGCGCATGGTCGGTCCCGTGCTGCGCGGCACGGCGATCGGCTCGGCGCTTGGCATCCTGCCGGGCGGAGGGGCGATCCTCGCGGCTTTCGCCTCCTACACGGTCGAGAAGCGCATATCCGATCGGCCGGAAGAGTTTGGCCATGGGGCGATCGCCGGCGTTGCCGGTCCGGAATCGGCTAACAATGCCGGTGCGCAGACGTCCTTCATTCCCCTGTTGACGCTGGGCATTCCTGCAAATCCGGTCATGGCGTTGATGGTCGGCGCGATGATCATCCAGGGCATCGTTCCCGGCCCGAATGTCGCCGTCGAACAGCCGACCCTGTTCTGGGGCATCATCGCCTCGATGTGGATCGGCAACCTGATGCTCGTGGTGCTGAACCTGCCGCTGATCGGTCTCTGGGTGAAGCTGCTGACGGTGCCATACTACGTGCTGTTCCCGATCATCATGGCCTTCTGCTCGATCGGCGTCTACAGCGTGAACTCCAACGTCTTCGATCTCTATGCGGTCGCGTTCTTCGGGCTTGGCGGCTACCTGCTGGTCAAGATGCGCTGCGAACCCGCGCCGTTGCTGCTCGGCTTCGTGCTCGGCCCGCTGCTGGAAGAAAACCTGCGCCGCGCCATGATCCTGTCGCGTGGGGATCCGACGACCTTCGTTACGCGCCCGATCAGCGCGATCCTGCTGCTGATTGCAGCCGCGGTCCTGGTCGTCGTCTTCCTGCCGTCGGTCAAGGCGAAGCGCGAACAGGTTTTCCAAGAAGAAGACTAAGAAGAAGAACCTGCGGGGACGAGAAGGGGCGGTGTCAAACCGCCCCTTCTCGCATTTTAGCGATATTGCATTGCCGCAAAACTCCCGCTAAAAAACTTGATAGAATTAGGAAGGAATAGTTTGCCGGATGACGTTCCAGCCACGCATGCAGAACAGGATCGAAGGCTTCTCCGTGGTCGGCGGCCTCAATCGCCGGCACTGGAACGGCATCGTGGCGGACGTCTGGGATGTGGAATGCGCGGCCTATGCCGGTGGCTACTATGTCGGCCGGGACCCGCGTCTCTTCATCCTGCTGGATAAACGCGGCCCGGGTACGTCCCGCATCCGCCTGTCTCCAGAGGGGCCTGAAAGCACCGAGGATTGGCAGCGCTGCCCGATTGCTTACATCCCCGCCGACTTCGAGATGTGGGCGGACCTTTCCGACCACCGGTTCCTGCGCCATCTCGACCTGCATTTCCACGTGGAGACGATCAGCCGGCGGCTTGCCGAAGACCTCGATCCGGAGCGTCTGGCGACGCCGCAGCTCTTCTTCTCCGATCCTCGCCTTCTCTCGCTTGCGCAGTTCATTGCGGCCGAATGCACCAATCCGCAGCCGCTGCACGACCTCTACGGCGACGGCCTGGCGCTTGCGCTGATCATCGACGTCATGAAGCTTGCCAAGGCGCCCGGCCGCAAGCGCAGCCGGCTTGCCGGCTGGCAACTGCGCCGCGCGACCGATTTCATTGAAGAGAACTGCCTGCGCAACATCAGGCTCGAAGAACTCGCCAATCTGATCGGGCTGTCGCAATCCCATTTCAGCCACGCCTTCAAGGCCTCGACCGGCGTGGCCCCGCATCAGTGGCAGGTCAACGCCCGGCTGCGCCGCGCCAAGCACTTGCTTTTGAGGGGCGAACAGCCGCTGACGGAAATCGCCGCCGAATCCGGTTTTTCCGACCAGGCCCATTTCACCCGCGTCTTCCGCAAGAATTTCGGCACGACACCTGCCCATTGGCAGAAGGCGCAGCTCGCCTGAAGGCAAGTCGGGCAGATGTTCAGTGCCCGGAAAGTTGCCCAAGAACGTTCAATTTTCGGCGAATGCGACAATCCTCGCGATTAAATATGAGTTAACAACTCATATTATCGTTGTCGGAGTGCCTGCGACGGGGCAGGCGTGAGTGGGGTGTCGTTAAAAATGAAGACGAAGACGAAGAGAGAACGGCAGTTTAGACTGGCGCTGGCGTGCGGTACGGCCACCATCGCCCTGCTGGCGCCGCTTGTTGCCATTGCCCAGGATGCGATCAAGCCGACCCTACTGCAGGAAATCCGCATCGAGGGGACTGACTCGAACACCGGCGTTGAGCCCGTCCGCGGCATTGTTCCCAAATCCACGCGCACCGGCAGCAAGACGGCGACAGATATCACCGAGGTGCCGCAGTCGGTTTCCGTCGTCGGCCGCGAGCAGATCGACGATCAAAGCCCGCAGAAGATCGACGAGGCCCTGCGCTATGTTGCAGGCGTGAACCCGTCTACCTATGGCACTGACTCGGATACGGACTGGCTGTTCATCCGCGGTTTCCAGGCGGACCAGACCGGCGTTTTCCTCGACGGGCTTTCTCTTTTCCAGAGCGGTTTCGGTACCTTCCTCGTCGATCCGTTTTTCCTGGAGCGTATCGAAGTCATCAAGGGACCAAGCTCCGCACTTTACGGCGGTGCCAATCCGGGCGGCTTCGTGAACTTCGTCAGCAAGCGGCCGACGGACGAACCGCTGCGTTATGTCGAGACCGGGATAAACAGCTTCGGCAATGGTTATCTTGGGCTGGATATCGGCGACAAACTCGGCAGCGACGACGTCGTGAACTACCGCGTGACGGGAAAGATCTCCGGCGGCGGCTGGGAAACGGACAAGGCGGAGGATTTCAGGGGCACCATTGCGCCCAGTCTGACTTGGAAACCGGATGAGGGCACGAGCCTTACCATCCTCAGCTCCTACCAGCACATCGACCTCACGCATACGAGCACGGGCTTCTTGCCGTACAAGGGGACCGTTGAGGATGCGCCGCTGGTCGGCCGCATCCCCCGTGATCTGTTCTACGGCGAGGAAGACTTCGATACCTACGATCGCCAGCAGGCGCTGATAGGCTATGAGTTCGAGCATACTTTCGACAACAACTGGACGGTTCGGCAGAACCTTCGCTATGCAGACGTATCGCTCAAGGAAGACGGCCTTTATGGCAATGGTATTACGGACGGAATGCTCAACCGTTTCCGTTTCGGGCATGATACGAATGTAGGCCTCTTTACTGTAGACAATCAGCTTCAAGGGGAATTTGCCACCGGCGCTCTCGATCACAATCTCCTGGTTGGGCTGGACTACCGGAACTATGCGCTTGACCAAGCGCAGGCAGCGGGCGGCGCCGCTCCGATCGATCCACACAATCCGGTTTACGGCACGATCCCAGGTGACCTGTTCACCTATCTCGACCAGGATTTGAAGAGGGATCAGCTTGGCATATACGCTCAAGACCAGATCAAGTTCGGTGATGGCTGGATCGCCACGTTCAACGGCCGCTACGACTTCGTGTCGACTGATCTTGAAGATCACCTGACGCCGACGAATTCGACTGACAGCGACGAAGGCGAATTCACGTGGCGGGCAGCGCTAGCCTACGAATTTGCAAATGGTGTAACGCCCTATGTCAGCTATTCCACATCCTACAATCCGACAACGACGACAGACCCTGACAACGGTCTGCTACCATCGGAAACCGGGAAGCAATGGGAGGTCGGCGTCAAATACGAGCCCGGCTTCATGGATGCCCTTATCACGGCCGCTTACTTCGACATAACACGAGAGAATGTCGCCAACTCATACACAGAAGGCGGGCGCTTCCGAGCCGCAGCGTTCGGCGAGGTGACCTCCCGTGGATTTGAGACCGCGATACAGGCCAATGTCACGAGCAGCCTGAAGGCCATCGGCGCGGTGACATATCTCGATATGGAGATCACGAAAGATCGCACCGCCGCACTCATTGGCAAGACGCCAATCCAGGTGCCGGACCTGACTGCATCCCTGTGGTTGGACTATTCGTTCCAGGGTGACGCGCTGGAGGGTTTGAGCGTCGCTGCGGGTGTCCGTCATGTCGGCAAATCCTGGGCAAATGATGGTAATACGCTAAGGGTGCCTTCCGCGACGCTGGTGGATGCCGCGATCCGCTACAAGAAGGACAATTGGGCGATCGCGCTGAACGCGTCGAACCTCTTCGACAAGGATTATGTGGCGAGCTGCAAGGGTGAAAACTCCTGCGGCTATGGCGCAGGGCGCACCTTCATGCTCAAGGCAAGCGCCTCCTGGTAATCTAAGTTGACACCTTCGATGGCCGCAAATGCCGGCCATCGCTGGACATTCGACGCAAAAGACGCGCCAGGGGCTCTCTGGCGCGTCTTTTCATTTTAGAGCGGGGAAATGGTGCCACCCGAGGTCGAGAACGCGCGCCTAGCGCCATCCCAGGGCTGGGGCGACGTGCTTCAGGATCGCCTCGATGACATGGGCGTTGTATTCGACGCCCAGCTGGTTCGGCACGGTGAGCAGGAGCGTATCCGCTTCCTTGATTGCCTCATCTTCGGCAAGCTGCTTGATGAGTTCCTCCGGTTCGCCTGCATAGGAGCGGCCGAAGATCGCCCGGGTCTTGTCGTCGATGAAGCCGACCGAATCCTCTTCCTTGCCGCCGCGGCCAAAATAGGCACGGTCGCGGTCGTCGACGAGCGCAAAAATGCTGCGGCTCACGGAAACGCGCGGCGTGCGGCTGTGGCCCGCTTCCTTCCAGGCCTCGCGATAGGCGCGGATCTGCGCCGCCTGCTGAACGTGGAAGGGTTCGCCCGTCTCGTCGTTCTTCAAGGTCGAGCTTTGCAGGTTCATGCCGTGTTTCGCAGCCCATACCGCTGTGGCGTTCGAGCTTGCACCCCACCAGATGCGCTCGCGCAGGCCTTCCGAGTGCGGCTCGAGGCGTAAAAGACCGGGCGGATTGGGGAACATCGGCCGCGGGTTCGGTTGCGCAAAACCTTCGCCCTTCAGGATATCGAGAAACACTTCGGCGTGGCGGCGGCCCATGTCGGCGTCGCTCATGCCCTCCTGCGGCTCGAAACCGAAGTAGCGCCAGCCATCGATGACCTGCTCGGGCGAGCCGCGGCTGATGCCGAGCTGCAGACGTCCACCGGAGATGAGGTCTGCGGCGCCGGCATCCTCGGCCATGTAGAGCGGGTTTTCATAGCGCATGTCGATCACGGCCGTGCCGATCTCGATCCTCTTCGTCTTTGCGCCAACAGCCGCCAGCAACGGAAATGGGGAAGCGAGCTGGCGCGCAAAGTGGTGTACCCGGAAGTAGGCCCCGTCCGCGCCAAGCTCTTCCGCCGCGACGGCAAGGTCGATCGACTGCAGCAAGGTGTCACCCGCCGAGCGGGTTTGCGATTGAGGGGATGGGGTCCAGTGTCCGAAGGACAGGAAGCCGATTTTCTTCATGGATGTCTGCCTCGACGCATGGCGTCCGTGCGAGTATGATGTGCCGAAGATGGGATATCGAAGCCGGCTTGAAAAGGCACGCTCAGCGAACGCAGTGTTCACAGATCGACACTGAACGGGCGGTCAAGTGAAAAGTCTTCCCGCGTTTTTCGTCTGGACGCTTAGGAAGCGGAAGTTTGCGCGACGACCGACCACCGTTGAACGGCAGAACCGGACGTCCGATCACCAGAATCTGCGCGTTTGAGCCCAGCCGAGGTGATCGATGAGGCGAGGCTATCGGGTGCATTTCCACCTAGCGGACATTAGCTATCATATAGTGTCCGTTTAAAAATTCGTTTACCATGAATTCAATGAGTTACGATCTTTCAAAATTGCCACTGCACAGCCTGTTACCTCGCATCTGTGGCGCGACGGCCGCATTGGCGCGCCTCGACGAGCGCCTTGCCCATTCGCCGGTTGGCGACGGCTGGATCGAGCGCATGCATTTCACTGATGCCTGTGCCTCGCTGTGGATGGACGGTGAGCTTGTTCATCTCGAGGATCTTGTGCTGCACGATGACGGCCACGATATCCGCGCACCGACCCACGAACTCACCATCGCCCGCGATGTGCTGCGAACACGCCGGCGGATTGTCTTGCAGCCGCCGGACTGGGCGCTCAGCATCGAGAGCGTGCGCAGCCTGCGTGGCCTGGGTGGTGCCGATCCGATTGGGGATCGACGGAAGGCGGCGGCTCCCCTCCCCGGCGATGCCCCCCTACCGCTGGCGAAAGAGGGGGATGAAACGGACCTGGCCGATCCCCTGACGAGAGAACTCGCCGCGATCGATGCCGTGCTGGCACGTTCGGAGGCCGTCTTATCGGGCGCCAGCGTTCCACCACGACGGGGTGGCCGGGAGAAGGACCCTCTCGTCTACGACCTCGACTGGGACGAGGAGGCGCGGCTGGAAGAATGGCGCATTGCCGTCGATGAAAGCAGGGATCTGCCCCCGGTCTTGCGCGCCATATTGCTGCTCGATGCCTGGAATGCCCTGCAGGTCTTGCAACATGCCCCATGGCTGGGGCGCCTTCTCGCTGCCGCCTGCCTGCGCGAAGCGGGGCTCACGACGGGGGCGCATCTTGCAGCCGTCAATCTCGGCCTGAAGACCATCCGGCGCGAACAGCGTGTGCACCGCGACCGGGATACCCGCCTTGCCGCTCACCTCGATGGGGTGACGGCCGCGGTGACTATCGGCATGAAGGAGCATGATCGCCTGATCCTCGCGCGTCAGATGATGGAGCGTCACCTTGTTGATCGTCGGACATCCTCACGGTTGCCGGACCTGATCGATCTCGTACTTTCCCGCCCGATGGTGTCGACAGGCATGGTCGCGAGGGCGCTCGGCGTGACACCACGGGCAGCGCTGCGGATTGTGGAGGAACTCAAGCTGCGGGAGTTGACGGGCAGAGGGCGTTTTCGCGCGTGGGGCGTCTTGTAAGGGACGAGGGTTCCTCGCCGTTGGCAGAACGCTCCAGGAGGCAAGCGGCAAGTGGTGCGCCCTATGCATAGCTGCATTGCACAATAAATGTTTTCCAAACGGTCAAAAAACGAGCATAGTGCCCTCAGTTGATGCACATGGCGGTCTCCTCCCAGTCCGCTGCATCAGCTGTTCCCCTCTGGAGGTTTAAATATCTCCACACTTCATGGGCCTCGGTTTTCCGGTGGCCCATTTTTTTGGCTTGAGCAGGGCACGGTTACGGTCCTGTTCGGCAGGCCTCGATCGCAATCGCCCGCCCGCGCCTCTAGTTCACCATGAAGCGCGAGCTGAACGGCAGGCTTGCGGCCCCGATGGCCTTTGGCGCGGCGGATGTCTTGCCGACCACCGCATCGATGGTGGGGATTTCCCGGTGGATGAGATCGCAGAGCGCTTCGCAGGCCGCAGGGGGAATGAACGAGGAGAGCACGACGGTCTTCAACTCGATGAAATGCAGAAGCGACTGGACCGACCGGACGAGGCTTTGCGCGCAGGCCTGCTGCCAGGCTTCGAAGGCTGGCCCCATCGGCGGCAAGGCCTGGGATGGCGTCCAAAGCTTTTCCACCGCCGCATCGCCGGCTGGCAGGGTGCGTTCGAGCGCGAGCATGCCGACATCATCGCTAAGCGGCGAATTGCCGTTGTAGATCTGGTGATTGAGCACGAGGCGGCTGTGCAGGCGGGCGCCGAGATAGAAGAACAGGAAATCCTGCAACTGCCGCGCGGCACCGAACAAGCTTTCGCCGCCGGCTGCGGCGGTGATGTCGTTCTGTACGAAAACCGGAAGGCCAAGCTCGGCCTCCATAAATCGGTGCAGGATGGCGTGGTCCGGGCCGGCCTCGAGCGGTGGTGTCGGCAGCGCCAGCCCGATGCCCGCAATGCGTCCCCGCCGGCTGTCCGAAAGGCTGGCAATCGCGTTGCGGATTTCCAGTGCCAGCCCCTCCGACGCGTCGAAGACGCCGGCGGCCCTGTGCGGCATCACATGCTGGTGTTGTACATTGCCGATGAAGTCGACGACGACGATATGGCTGTTGCGGTATCCAACGCTGACGCCGACGGAGTAGGCGCCCTCCGGATTGAGCATGATGGGTGTCGTCGGTGGTCCGACGCGGCCCTTCTGCGCCTCGCCACGCATGACGAGCCCTTCCTGCTCGAGCGAGCGCACGATCACCGAGATCGTCTGGGCCGAAAGGCCGGTCTTCTCGCCGATTTCAAGTCGCGTCGTCGCCTCGTTCTGCAAAAGCAGCGAGAGCACGAGACGCTCGTTGTAGCTGCGCACGCTCAGCGAATTGAGGCCGCTCGCGCGGTCGGCGATGCGAAGCGGATTGGGGGGCGCAAATCGCATGTCAGGCAAGGGGGCGATCCTTCCCGCAAAGGGCGGCGTCGTTCCGGGTGGGGGTGCGCCTATGCATCTGGCCACCCGATTGCCAGCACTTCCTGCGCCAGCGCCTCGCCGAGACGACGGTGCGCCTCCCCGTCGATATGGAAACCATCCGCCGGAGAGCATTGGCAGGCTGTGCCCGCATCGAAGAAATGCACCTCCAGCGAATCCGCCATGATTTCGAATTCGAGCGCCAGCTTGCGGGATTTTTCCTGCGCGCCGGAGAAGATCGCCTCCCATTCCCGCAGGTCATCGAGCATCGGCGGCGGCGCCACGATCATGATCTCGGGGTCATGGCCGGCCGGCCCGGGCGAAAGCTCCCGGATATCGTGCACGAGGCAGCCGATGCCCATGGCGACCTCCGAGGGCGGCATGTTGAACCGCCGCTTCAGGTCGTTGGTTCCGAGCATGATGATTATGAGGTCGAGGGGCGCATGGCTTTGCAGGCAGGGGCGCAGATAGGTCCGGCCGTTCTTCAGTGCCCCTTCGATCGGGTCGTCATGCACCGTCGTGCGGCCGCTGAGACCCTCCTCGATGATCTGCCAGCCGGCACCGAGCGTGCCTTCCAGCACGCCGGCCCAGCGCTCTTCGCGGCGATAACGCTCAAGCGGCCCGCGACCTGGAATCTGGCCGTAGGTGTTCGAGTCCCCGAAACATAAAACGGTCCGCTTCACTGTCTCCTCCACCGTGCCGGCTGATCGCATCTGCGGCGCAGACTTCGCATCCGCACGGGCGATTTGCAAGGATCGCTAATTATTCATTCAGTCTGAATAACTATTGACAGCAGAAAGCGCCAGTGATTTTGTGTCGGCCGGAGGAGAGCTTCAGGTCGTTTCAGGCTGCGAGCGAGTGCGTGACAAAGGTCACGGGCTGCCGATACCGCATGCCTTTTCGCCCGCCTTCCTTTCGTTTGACGCCTGCTTTTGGAGGAAAAGTATGAGCAGCATCATCAGGAAAATCGGTATCACGGCCCTATTGGCCGGCGTGGTCTTTGCCCATGGCAGTCTGGCGCAGGAGGTGCCCCTGCTCGACGGCGTGACGACGCGGGCAGAAAACAACCCAAGCGTCGAAGAGGGCAAGTACAAGAAGGATGCCCCCTGGGTTATCGGCATGAGCAGCTTCGGCGTCAATGCAAATACCTGGACGGTGCAGGTGGCGCACGAAGCGCAGGCCGCAGCCGACCGCGACACGCGTATCACCAAGTTCGTTCTGCTCGATGCCGGCTTCGATCAGAAGAAGCAGGTCGCCGATATCGAGGACCTGATCGCCCAGAAGGTGGATGCGATCATCGTCCAGCCGGTCACCTCAACCTCGGCCAATGCCAGTATCGAGAAGGCCGTAGAGGCGGGCATTCCGGTTGTGCTTCACACGGGCCGCATCGAATCCGACGCCTACACGACTGAGATCCAGGGTGGTGCCGAGCATTTCGGCAAGGTGATGGGCGACTTCCTCGTCAAGGAACTCGGCGGACAGGGGAATATCTGGGTGCTGCGCGGCCTGGCAGGCCACCCGGAAGACACCAACCGCTACAACGGCCTCAAGCAATCGCTCGAAGGCACCGGGATCAAGATCACCGCCGAGGAGCATGGCGACTGGCAATACGACAAGGCCAAGAAGGTCTGCGAGACGCTCTATCTCAACGATCCGAATGTCGCCGGCATCTGGTCGTCCGGCGCGGACATGACGCGCGCCTGCGTCGACGTGTTCAAGCAGTTCGGCGCCACGATCCCGCCGATTTCCGGCGAGGGCAACAACGGTTTCTTCGGCCAGTGGATCGCCGACAATTTCAAGTCGATCTCGTCGGAATACAGCCCTGCCCAGGGAGCCGCGGGCATCCGCGCCGCCGTCGCGCTGCTGGAAGGCAAGGCGCTCAAGAAACACTACGACTACAACCCGCCGGGCTGGGACCTCGAAAAGGTCAAGAAATACTACCGCGACGATCTTTCGGCCAATGTCTGGTGGCCGTCGGAACTCTCCGAAGAGCAGCTCAAGCAGTTCTACGCCAAGCAGTAGCGTGGACTGCAGGGAGGCAGGCGGATCGCCTGCCTCCGGTCGCGGATGGGAGGGGCCAGTGACGCATCTCATTGAAATGTCCGGAATATCCAAGGCGTTCGGCGGAAGTGCTGCGCTCAGGAACGTGTCGCTGGCGCTCGCACCCGGCACGGTGCATGCCCTGATGGGCGAGAACGGCGCCGGGAAATCGACGCTAATGAAAATCCTTGCCGGCGTGCACCAGCCGGATAGCGGCGAAATCCGGCGCGCGGGCCGAACGGTCAGTTTCGCCAATCCGCGCGCAGCCCTTGCCGCCGGCATATCCACGGTGTTTCAGGAACTCTCGCTGCTGCCCAACATGACGATTGCGGAAAACCTGTTTCTCGGACGCGAGCCCATTGGCCGCTTCGGCAGCATCGACCGGCGGCGGATGCGCGAGGAGACGAAGGGAGCGCTTGCCCGCCTCGGCCTCACGCTCGATCCGGATACATTGGTGTCGGAACTTTCCATCGCCGAACGGCAGTTCGTCGAGATCGCCCACGGCATCGATGCGGACGCCGACATCTTCATCCTCGACGAACCGACCGCCGCGCTCAACGCGGCGGATGTCGAGGTGCTCAACCGCCACATCCGTGCGCTGCGCGATGAGGGCAAGGCCGTGGTCTACATCTCCCACCGCATGGACGAGATTTTTGCGATCTGCGACGTGGTGACGGTGCTGAAGGACGGCCAGCTGGTTGGCACGCGACCGCTCACGGACATCACGCCATCCGCCTTGATCGCGATGATGGTCGGGCGTGAACTGGAAGCTCTTTTCCCCGAACGCAGCGATACGGCCGGAGACGCGGCCCTGTCGATTTCCGGGCTACGGCTGGAGCCGGATGCACGGCCGTTTTCGCTTGTCGTTCGCAAGGGCGAGATTGTGGGGCTCGCGGGGCTCGAAGGACAGGGACAGCAAAAGGCGTTGCGCGCCCTGATTGGGCAGTTCGCGCCGGTCGAGGGGACATTTACCCGTCGGGGCGAAACCATGCGCCTTCCGGTGCCGAAGGAAAGCGGTGTGCGCCGATGGCAGGCCCGCGGCGGCGCCTTCGTGCCGGAGGATCGCAAGGACGAAGGATTGTTCCTCGGCCATTCGGTCGGCCAGAACATTGCCATGGCGCTCCATGGCGGACGATCCGCAATACGGCCGGCGAAGCGCTATCGTGATGTGATCGCGCAGACGATGCAGCGATTGGGCGTCAAGGCAACGGGTCCGGCCGCGATAGTCGGTGCGCTCTCCGGCGGCAACCAGCAGAAAGTGCTGCTCGGCCGCTATCTTGCGACCGACGCCGATCTTCTCCTCATCGAGGAGCCGACACGCGGGGTCGATGTTGGCGCCAAGGCGGAAATCTACCGGATCCTGCGGGATTTCGCCAAGGCGGGCGGTGCAGTGCTGGTGCTCTCCCGCGAGACGCTTGAGCTGATCGGCCTTTGCGACCGCCTCTATGTCATCCACGACAACACCATCGTGTCCGAAATGCAGGCCGGCGAAGCGACCGAGCACGGCATTCTCGACGCGGCTCTCAGCACATGACGGATCGGAACGCCCGATGACCCCTTCCCCTTCCGCCATTCTGGGCAAACTTCTCACCGGTCGCGGCAGCCGGCAGGGCCTTTGGCTACTTCCGCTTCTCATCACCCTCGCCATGGTCCTTTGGCTGGCGGCAACGACCAGCCAGTTCGGCCAGTGGAACAATCTTGCCAACCTCGTCGCCCAGGGCATGCCGCTCCTCATCACGGCGGTCGGGCAGATGTTCGTCGTGCTCGTCGGCGGGCTGGATCTCTCCATCGGCTCCGTCGTCAGCTTCACGACGGCCATTCTGGCGCTCGACCTGCCGGCCGGCATCACCATTCCCGGCGTCTTCATCTTCGCGGCACTGATCGGTGCCACCAACGGCTACTGCGTCACGCGGCTCAATGTGCATCCGATCGTCGCGACGCTCGCCACGCAATATGTCGTGCTCGGCATCACCCGCGTGCTGCGGCCGGTATCGGGCGGGTCCGTGCCAGAGGTCGTGCGCTGGGCGGTGGACGGCTCGGTCGCTGGCATTCCGTTTCCAGTCTTCTGGGGCATTGCGACGATCCTGATCGCCTGGAAACTGCTCTACGGTTCGCGTTACGGACTGCATCTCTTTGCCATCGGCGGCGGCGTTGCATCCGGTTCGACCGATGCCGCGCGCAATTTCGGCATCCCCGCCAGCCGCAACATTCTCCTGGCCTATGTGGTCTGCTCGTTGTTTGCCGCGCTGGCCGGCGTCTTCCTGGCCGGGCGCATCGTCTCGGGCGATCCGAATGTCGGCCTGTTCATGGAGCTCGATGCGATCACGGCGGTGGCGATCGGCGGCACGCAACTGTCCGGCGGCGTCGGCAGCCTGCACGGCACGATCGTCGGGGTTGCGGTGCTGGCGCTCCTCTCCAACGGCATGAACCTGCTCAACGTCACGCCTTTCGTGCAAACGGCAATCAAGGGCATTCTGCTTATGGCCGTCGTGGCGCTTCAGTCGCGCAAGAAGATCGGACTCTGACCCATGTCGGCCCTCGTCAACTCTCCCCTCCTGCGCCGGATTTCCAAGGTCCCGCCATCCTATTACCTGCTCGTCATTCTGCTCGGGATCCTGTTCGTCGCGCGTCCGCAGATGCTCAATTCCAATGTGCTCGGCGTCTTCGTGCGTCAGGTCGTTCCGCTCGGCATCCTCGTGCTCGGCCAGCTGCTGGTCATGCGGGTGAAGTCGATCGATCTGTCCGGCGGCGGCGTAATCCTGCTGATCAACTATTGCATCTCGTCCGGCATTTTCCCGGGCGCCTCGCTCGGCTTCCATGTCGGGCTGGCGCTTGCGATCGGTCTCTCGATCGGCCTCTTCAACGGCGTGATGGTGGCCCGGCGCCGTGTTTCGGCGGTCATCGTCACGCTTGCGCTGAGCATCGTGCTCGTGGGCTTCGTGCAGTATCTTTCGAGCGGCAAGCCGCCGGGCGATGTCCCGACCGTTTTCAACGATCTGTTCAACACACGCTTTCTCGGGTTGCCGAGCCCCGTGATCTTCTGGATCGGCCTCACGGCGCTGATGGCATTGCTTCTCTCGCAGACGGTCTTCGGACGTTTCGTCACCGCCGTTGGCGAGAGCATGCCGGCTGCCCACTTCTCCGGCGTGCCGGTGGAGCGCACGGTGATCCTCGCCCATACGCTCGCCGGCCTGATGGCGGCCATCGCCGCCCTCGTCCAGACCGCGTCCATCGCCGTCGGCAGCGTGCGCGTCGGGCTCGACCTGCCGATCCTCTCGGTCGCCGCCACCATTCTGGGCGGCGTCGTCTTCGGGCGTGGCGAGGGAGGTGTCTGGGGGCCATTTTTCGGCGTGTTGTGCTTCGCCTTCCTCTTCGTCGTGATGACGATGTTCGGCGTCGGCGATGCCGGCAAACTCGTCGCCCAGGGGCTGATCATCCTGCTTGCAGCCATTTTCTACGGCCTGCGCGCCGAAAAATAACAATCAACCAGCCATTCAAGGAGGTCGTTAATGGCGGAGAAACGTTCAATCCTGTGCTTCGGGGATTCACTGACATGGGGCTGGATTCCGGTGAAGGAATCCGCCCCGACACTGCGCTATCCCTATGAGCAGCGGTGGACCGGCGCCATGGCAACACGGCTCGGCGCGGACTATCATATCATCGAGGAGGGACTCAGCGCCCGCACCACCAGCCTCGACGATCCGAATGACGCAAGGCTCAACGGCAGCGCCTATCTGCCGGCGGCACTCGCCAGCCACCTGCCGCTCGATCTCGTCATCCTCATGCTGGGCACCAACGACACGAAATCCTATTTCCACCGTACGCCCTACGAGATCGCCAACGGCATGGGCAAGCTCGTCGGCCAGGCCCTGACCTCTACCGGCGGCGTCGGTACGCCCTATCCCGCGCCGCGCGTGCTCGTCGTTGCCCCGCCGCCGCTGGCGCCGATGCCCGATCCCTGGTTCGAAGGCATGTTCGGTGGCGGGTATGAAAAGTCGAAGGAGTTGGCCGGGCTCTACAAGGCGCTCGCCGCTTTCATGAAGGTCGAGTTCCTGGCCGCCGGCGAGCACGTCTCAACCGATGGTGTCGACGGCATCCATTTTTCTGCGGAAACCAACATCCGGCTCGGAAACGCGATCGCGGCGAAGGTCGAGACGCTGTTCTGAGAAAAGCCACTCCGGCGCCTCCCTTGTCGGAGTGGCTTTATGCTTTGCCTGCGGCTATGCCAATCAAGGCATCCGGATCACGGCGATCCAGGAAAAGCCGCGATGCAGCCGTTTCGCTTCGCTGCGTCCGGCATGGGCATCGACCAGTTCGGTGGCAAAGTCGAACAGGTCGGCGCGTGGCGTCACATGGTGCCAACCGAGCCAGGTAGTCACGGCGCTTTTGAACCAGCCGGGCAAGCCCTGCATGTCGCCAAAATCGGCGATATGCAGCTCCCCGCCCGGGGCAAGGCGGGCGGCGGCCTCCGTGACGACCTTCTGCCATTGCGGGATCATCGATACGGCGTAGGAGATGAAGATGCGATCGTAGCTGCCCTGGCCGAAAGCCACTTGCGGGTCGAAAGCGGCGGCGTCCGCTCTGGCGAGGCGTATCCTGCCGTCGAGGCCGGCGCCCGCGACGGCCTTTTCCGCTGCCGTGAGCATTTCCTGGGAGATGTCGATGCCGTGGAACCGGGCCTCAGGATAGAGCCCAGCAGCTTTCACGAGATTGCGCCCGGTGCCGCAGCCGATCTCCAGCACCGAACCGCCCGGTGCTGGTCGGAGGCCGGCAAGCAAGGGATCTCGGCCGAGCAGGTAGTATTTTCGCGTGGCGTCATAGATGCCGAACCGCCGCTGCCAGCGGTAGATGCGGTCCATCAGCAGCGCATGATCGGATAGCGCGTTCATCGGCGCTCACCCCTTGAATTCATAGAGGTGGAAACCGCCGTAGATCGACGAGCGGTCCTTGTCGTGCAGCGCACGCGATTCCGCGGCGTGGTAGGCCCAGCGATCGAGGATGGTGTCGGCGACACGGCCGGGCAGCAGGCTTTCCGCAGGCGCCGTGCGGAAGATGACGCGCGCGCCGGGGGCGGCGGTGCGGGTGATCTCGCTCCACAAGGCGTTGAGCTGCGCATCCGTCATCCAGTCCTGCGCGTCGAGCAGGATGAAGCGATCGACGGATTGAGGCGCTTTTGCCGCGAGGAACTCGGTCAGCGACGTGTTGGTGATGGAGACGCGGCCGGCGCGGCTGCGCACCGCCTCGAAATTCTGCCGGGAGAGATAGGGCGGCAGTGGCGCAAGTTCTCCGCTGCCATAACCGCGCCCGAAGGCCTGCCAGGCGAAATAGTTTTCCGAGAGCGGGAAGCCGCAGGCGAGTTTTTCGACGCGCTGGCGCAGGATCGACGCCATGTCGCTGCCGGCGCCCGAAAGCGCTTCATATTGCTGCGGCGGAATGCCGAGCCCGAAGAGCGAGCTTTTCCGCCCCGTCGCCCAGCGGACCAAACGCTTTTCAAACAGCGGTGCCAGCGTTTCGTCGAAGAAGCGCTTCTGGTCCTCGATCGTACGCGCCTTGAGCAGACCGCGCGGATCGGCGCCGTAAAGACGGGCCATGGTATGGCCGAGGCCGATGAAACCGCCAAGCAGGCCGTGACGATAGAGGTGGCGATGGAAGATGGAGATGCGGCGGCGGCCGGTGACGGTCCGGCTTTCCCAGTAATCACGGGTCTCCGCATCGAGGTGCGGCCGAAGATAGTGCTGGTAGGCGTCGAGGTTCCGGCGGTCGTCGCCCTGGCCGTAGAACCGGTAGAACGTCTCGTAGTCCGGCAGGTGGGCGGCGGCGGTCAGTTTCAGGCGGTTGAAACAGACATGCGCCGGGTTGAGATCCACCGCCTCGATGCGGGCGGGATCAGCGACGAGATAGGAAAGTGCATTACAGCCGCCGGACGCGATGGTAACGATGCTGTTGCCCGGCACGATCTTCAGCGCAGCCATGTCGACGTCGGGATCTTCCCAGATCTGTGCGTAGACGAGATTCCGGAAAAGCCGGGAGAAGACATATTCGGACATTCCGGAGGCGGAGAGCAGCGGATTGCGGCGAACGGCGCGGTTGAGGCGCTTGCCGACCCCGTCCTTGCGCGCTGCGGTCGGGGAAGGAGCGGGAGAGATCACCGTTTCGATCATCAGGGTTTCCTACGCTGGAATGTCCGTCCTCACCCCTCGACGCGACGGGCGGGACGGCGGCGAAGTGCGCATGCCCGTGCGGTGAAGGACGAGGATCGGTGCGAAACCTGTCTGGGCTGTTCCCATCTCGATCGTCACGATCACCGAACGGCATGGGGCAGCGTTTCAACAGATCGCCATGACACCCGCATGACATCGGCCATTCTGTCCACAGGACGGTGCCCAATGCATACTCATCGCCGTTTCGTCATCGCTCAGCGCAGGAAGATCAGGCCCATGCCGATGACGACGAGGGCGGCACCAGCCCAGGCCCCGCCGGCCGGCCGCTCGCCGGTCTTCAGCCACAGCATTGGCAGGATCATCACCGGCGAGGTGGCCGAGAGCGTCGAGATGATGCCGACCTTGCCGCCCGATAGCGCAAAGAGCAGCAGCGTCATGCCGATGGCAAGCGCGAGCACCCCGGTCAACGCGGTCATTGCCGCGATTTTGAACGTGAGCGGCCCTTTCGGTTTGACGGAGGGGATGGGCAACTGGGTCAGGACGCTGAGGCAGAGCGCGGCAATGCCGACGCGCAGCAGCGAGGCGACGAAGGGGTCGATGCCGGTCGCCATGACAGGGCGCACGAGGATGGAGCCGATGGCCTGGCCCGTCGCGGCGCCCAACCCCAGCAGGACACCGATCGACAGCGGCCCCTTGATCGTCTCCCATTCATGCATCTGTGCCCGCCGCTTGCCGAAGAGAATGGCGAGGAACACCCCTGTGGCCGTCAGCGCAATCCCCGCCATGGCCGGGGCCGGCAGGGCTTCGTCGAGGACCAGCCAGCCAAGCAGGGCGGCAATCGGCGCATTCAGCGCGAAGAGGATTCCGGAGCGGCGCGGGCCGAGCCGGTTCAGCGTGGCGAAGAGCAGCGTGTCGCCGACGAAGATGCCGATCAATCCGGACAGCAGCAGCGGACCGATGCTTGCCGCATCCAGCTCCCGCCATGTGCCGGTCGCCAGCACATAGAGGGCGAGAAGACCGGTGACGAAGATCTGGCGGACCCGGTTGAAGGTGGGCGCGCCGAGATGGCCGGCAGGGCCTGCCGAGATCAGCCCCGTCATGGCCCAGCAGGTCGCGGCGCCGAGCGCGGCAAGTTCGTGAATTGGCATTGTGTTCCGATCGGTCGATTATATGCTGGTGGACAGTACATGTCCGTGATTCGCGTTAAAGCGCGCACAAACGGCTCGCGTCCAGTGCCATGTCTGTTGAATGAA
The DNA here is from genome assembly GCF_052438155.1 of Shinella sp. Lineage (NCBI taxonomy): Bacteria > Pseudomonadati > Pseudomonadota > Alphaproteobacteria > Hyphomicrobiales > Rhizobiaceae > Shinella > Shinella sp. The sequence continues at coordinate 45,477 of NZ_JBQVPI010000020.1, forward strand.
CTGAGTGCTTGGAAGATTTGCTGCCTTCAATATCCAAGCTTGCATTCACTTTCTGTTTACAGCGAAGGCGGGAACAAATTTCTGCTGCATTCAGTTTAAAAATTAGGGACGGCAGACTGGAAAAAAGATATACTGTTCGGTGACCGCAGGAGGGTTCCATGAGAACCACTGACAGCGATGTTTTCGACCTCTTTTCAAAAACTTACGCGAGTACCGCGCAGGAGGAGCTGAGCCTCCAGGAATACCTGCTGGCGTGTCGCGACGATAAAAGCATGTATGCCACCGCGCCGGAGCGAATGGTGACGGCGGTCGGCGAGCCGAAACTGATCGACACCAGCGCGGACGAGCGCCTTGGCCGCATTTTCGGCAACCGGACCATCAAGATCTATCCTTCTTTCGCCGATTTCTACGGCATGGAAGACACAATCGAGCGGATCGTCGGCTATTTCCGCTACGCCGCCCAGGGGCTCGAAGAGCGCAAGCAGATCCTTTACCTGCTGGGACCGGTGGGGGGTGGCAAATCCTCGCTCGCCGAACGCCTGAAGAAGCTGATGGAAGAGCAGCCGATCTATACGCTCGCCATCGACGGCAAGATCAGCCCGGTTTTCGAATCGCCCCTCGGCCTGTTCAGCCGCGAGCGCATGGGCGATCTGCTGGAGGACAAATACGGCATTGCCAAACGGCGGCTCACGGGCCTTATCTCACCCTGGACGACAAAACGGCTCGACGAGATCAGCGGCGATATTTCGCGGTTCAGCGTCGTCAAGGTCATGCCTTCCCGGCTGCGCCAGATCGCCATCGCCAAGATAGAGCCCGGCGACGAAAACAACCAGGACGTCTCGACCTTGGTTGGCAAGGTCGATATCCGCCAGCTCGAAAACTTCAGCCAGGCCGATCCCGACGCCTATTCCTTCAGCGGCGGCCTCAACCGCACGACGCAGGGCCTGCTCGAATTCGTCGAAATGTTCAAGGCGCCGATCAAGGTGCTGCATCCGCTGCTCACCGCCACGCAGGAAGGCAGTTATAACGGCACGGAAAATTTCGGTGCCTTCCCCTATCAGGGCATCGTGCTTGCTCATTCCAATGAATCGGAATGGCTGCAGTTCAAGCACAACAAGAACAACGAGGCTTTCCTCGACCGTATTCTGGTGGTCAAGGTGCCCTATTGCCTGCGCATCACCGAGGAGCGGCAGATCTACGAAAAACTGCTGCGCGAGAGCGAACTTTCCGCCAGCCCCTGCGCGCCGGAAGTGCTGGAAAACCTCAGCCGCTTCACCGTCGCCACGCGTCTCGCCCCGCATGAAAATTCGCCGACCTTTACCAAGATGCGCGTCTATGACGGCGAGAACCTCAAGGATACCGATCCCAAGGCCAAGTCGCTGCAGGAATATCGCGATGCCGCCGGCGTCGACGAGGGCATGACCGGCATCAGCACGCGCTTCGCCTTCAAGGTGCTGTCCGAGACCTTCAATTACGACACCAAGGAGGTCGCGGCCGACTCGGTCCATCTGATGTACATCCTCGAACAGGCGATCCGCCGCGAGCAGTTTCCCAAAGAGGTCGAGGCGAACTACATCGATTTCATCCGCTCGGAGCTGGCGAGCCGCTATGCCGAGTTCATCGGCCACGAGATCCAGAAAGCCTATCTCGAATCCTACAGCGAATATGGCCAGAACCTGTTCGATCGCTATATTTCCTATGCGGATGCCTGGCTGGAAGATCAGGATTTCAAGGATCCCGATACGGGCCAGATCCTCAACCGGGAGATCCTCGACAGCGAGCTGTCGCAGATCGAAAAGCCCGCCGGCATCGCCAACCCCAAGGACTTCCGCAACGAAGTCGTGAAATTCACCCTGCGTGCCCGAGCCCGCAATGGCGGGCGCAATCCGGCCTGGACGAGCTACGAAAAGCTGCGCGAGGTCATCGAAAAGCGCATGTTCGGGCAGGTCGAGGATTTGTTGCCGGTCATCAGCTTCGGCTCGAAGAAGGACAGCGCGACAGAGAAGCAGCACGCCGAATTCGTCGACCGCATGACCGAGCGTGGCTATACCGTGCGGCAGGTCCGGCGGCTGGTTGACTGGTACATGCGCGTCAACAAGGCTGGCTGACACCGAAACGGGAGTCGGCCCATGCCGAATTTCATCGACCGCCGGCTGAACCCGAAGGACCGCAGCCTCGGCAACCGGCAGCGTTTCCTGAAGCGGGTGCATGACGAGCTGAAACGCTCGATCCGTGATCAGGTCCGCTCCGACAAGATCGTCGATGTGGACGCCGCCCATGGCGTGCCCGTGCCGAAGCGCGGTGCCGACGAACCGAGTTTTCGCAACGGCTCGACCAGCGGCGAACGGCATCATGTTCTGCCCGGCAACGAGAGTTTTTCGGCGGGCGACCGGATCGGCAAGCCCGACGCCGGCGGCGGCCAGGGCGCCGGTCGCGGCCCCGGTCGAGGCGAAGGCGACGACGATTTCCTCTTCATCCTCTCGCGCGACGAGGTGCTTGATCTTTTCTTCGAGGATCTGGAGCTTCCCGACATGGTCAAGCTCAACCTCAAGGAAACGGTGACCTACAGGCTGCACCGCGTCGGCTTCACCACGGCAGGCACGCCGAGCAACATCAATGTCGGGCGCACGATGCGCAACAGTTTTGGCCGGCGCATTGCGCTCCACCGCCCGAGTACAAAGGAATATCAGGCGGTCGCCGACGAGATCGCGACGTTGGAAAACGAGCCGAACCCTTCCCAGCCGCAGCGCCGGCGGCTTGTGGCGCTGCGCGAAGAACTGGAGGCGCTGGAGCGGCGGCGCAAACGCATCGCCTATGTCGATCCCGTGGACGTGCGCTTCAACCGCTTCGAACGCCAGCCGCTGCCGAACGCCTGTGCCGTGATGTTCTGTCTGATGGACGTTTCGGCCTCGATGGGCGAGCGGGAAAAGGATCTCGCGAAACGCTTTTTCGTTCTCCTGCACCTCTTCCTCAAGCGCCGCTACGAGCGCATCGACATCGTCTTTATCCGCCACACGGACGAGGCGCACGAGGTGGACGAAGAAACCTTCTTCTTCAGCAAGCAGAGCGGCGGCACGGTGGTTTCGACGGCGCTCGAGGAGATGCAGCGGATCATCCTGGACCGCTACCCCTCCAATATCTGGAACATCTACGCCGCGCAGGCTTCCGACGGCGACAACGCGACGGGCGACTCCGAGCGCTGCGCAGCACTTCTGCGCGACGAGCTGATGAAGCTCTGCCAGTACTATGCCTATGTCGAAATCATCGACGAACGGGAGAGCGAGATTTTCGGCGCGACGGATAACGGCACCTCGCTCTGGCGTGCCTATCGCAAGGTCGATGGCGCGGTGCCGAACTTCCAGATGACCCGTATTGCCAGACCCGCCGATATCTATCCGGTTTTCCGCAAACTCTTTGCCCGGCACAAAGCCGTGCAATTCAGCCGGTGAAGGGCGGGAACATGGCAAAACGGCCCCCGTCCTCCCTGCTGTTCAGTGGTTCCGAATGGAATTTCGCAACGCTTTCGCGCGCCTACGAGGCCATCGAGGAGATCGCCGTCGGCGAAATGGGGCTGGATGTCTATCCAAACCAGATCGAAATCATCTCCTCCGAGCAGATGCTCGATGCCTATTCCTCCATCGGCATGCCGCTGATGTATCAGCACTGGTCCTTCGGCAAGCGCTTCGTGTTCGAAAGCCATTTCTACCGCAAGGGGCGCCGGGGGCTCGCCTATGAGCTGGTCATCAATTCCAATCCCTGCATCACCTATCTCATGGAAGAAAACACCATGCCGATGCAGGCGCTGGTGACCGCGCATGCCGCCTTCGGCCACAACCATTTCTTCAAGAACAACTATCTCTTCCGCCAGTGGACCGATGCCGGCGCGATCCTCGGCTATATGGATTTTGCCAAGAAATACATCACCCGATGCGAGGAGCGGCACGGTATTGCCGCCGTCGAGGAAATCCTCGATTCAGCCCATGCGCTGATGGATCAGGGCGTGTTCCACTATCGCCGCCCGCCGCGGCTTTCGCCGGCAAAGGTGACGGAACGGGCGCGCGAAAGGCTGGAATACGAGGAACAGACCTATAGCGATCTTTGGCGGACATTGCCGATGGCAACTGGCAGCGCCGGCATAGAAGAAGCGGAGGAGGAGGCGCTGGAACGCAAGAAAGTGCTGAACCTTCCGGAAGAAAACCTGCTGTATTTTCTGGAAAAACACAGCCTGATCCTGGAGCCCTGGCAGCGGGAAATCCTGCGGATCGTTCGCGTCATCGCACAGTATTTTTACCCGCAGGGCCAGACCAAGGTGATGAACGAGGGCTGTGCGACCTTCGTGCATTACACGATCATCAACCGGCTGTTCGATCAGGGCAGGATGAGCGAAGGCGCCATGCTGGAACTCCTGGCGAGCCATGCCAATGTCGTCTTCCAGCCCGGTTTCGACGATCCACGATTTTCCGGCATCAACCCCTATGCGCTGGGTTTTGCGATGATGCAGGATATCGAGCGTATCTGCATGACGCCGACCGCGGAGGACAAGGACTGGTTTCCCGACATTGCCGGCAATGGCGACGGGATGGGCACGCTGATCGACGCCTGGGAAAACCACCGCGACGAATCCTTCGTCCTGCAATACCTGAGCCCGGCGCTGATCCGCAAATTCCGCCTGTTCCACCTCTCCGACCGTGCCGCCGACCGTTTCTGCGAGGTCGCCTCCATCCATGACGAGCGCGGTTATGCGGCCGTGCGCGCCGCGCTCGCGCGCAACTACGATCCGAGCACCCACCGCCCGGATATCCAGGTGGTCGACGTCGATCTCCTCGGCGACCGCCAGCTTCGATTGCGGCACGGGATCCGCAACGGCATCCTGTTGGACGAGGCCGAGCGCGACAGGACCCTTGCCCATGTCCGCCGGCTTTGGGGCTATGGCGTCAGCCTGGCAGGTGTGGACGCCGCGACCGACAAAGTTCTCTACGAATGCTCTTCGGCGCAGACATAGCCATAAAAAAAGCCTCGCAGGCTGCGAGGCGTTTTGGGTGCGCCGGCCACGGAAACGTGGCCCGCCTATCTTTTAGGCACGCGCCTGAGCGCATGCCGGGATTGCTCAGCCGAGGACCAGAAGGCCGGCAACGGCAGAGCGGATGTTGGCGCGCGAGATGCCGAGGTCCTGCAGGGCGCGGTCGTCGAGGGCGCTGAGTTCGCGGACGGCACGGCGTTCGGCGGCGTTCTTCTTGAGCTTTGCGAAAACGTTCATGATCAACTCCTTTGTGTTGAGCTGTAGATAGTGGATCATGTGCTCAGAAAAAATGCATATGCACGCAGTGTAGGCATGCGCTTTTTGCATGACGCCGCCTACTGGTGCTGCTCGGCCGCCGCTGCACAATTTTTGACCAACAAAAAACGCCCCGCAAAGTGCGGGGCGTTCTGTAAGCTGGCCGATGAACGCGGCCGCCTGTTTCAGCCGGCGCGTTCAGGTGCCCATACGAGGGGTTAAGCGGCCTCGCGCTTTTCGATATCGGTCGGAACCAGCGAGATCGTCTTCAGGATCTGCGAGGCGATCTGGTAGGGGTCGCCCTGCGAGTTCGGACGGCGGTCTTCCAGGTAACCGCGGTAGCCGCTGTTGACGAAGCTGTGGGGCACGCGGATCGACGCGCCACGGTCAGCCACGCCGTAGCTGAACTGGTGGATCGACGCCGTTTCGTGTTTGCCGGTCAGGCGCATGTGGTTGTCCGGACCGTAGACGGCGATGTGGTCGGCGCGCGCTTCCGCGAAGGCGCCCATCAACTCTTCGAAATAGTCCTTGCCGCCGACTTCGCGCATGTATTCGGTCGAGAAGTTGGCGTGCATGCCCGAGCCGTTCCAGTCGGTGTCACCGAGCGGCTTGCAATGGTATTCGACATCGACGCCATACTTTTCGGTGAGGCGCTGCAGCAGGTAGCGGGCAAGCCAGATTTCGTCGGCCGCCTTGCGCGAGCCCTTGCCGAAGACCTGGAATTCCCACTGGCCCTTGGCCACTTCCGCGTTGATGCCTTCATGGTTGATGCCGGCAGCAAGGCAGATGTCCAGATGCTCTTCGACGATCTTGCGGGCGACGGTGCCGACATTGCAGTAGCCGACGCCGCAATAGTACGGGCCTTGCGGTGCCGGGAAGCCGGCTTCGGGAAAGCCGAGCGGACGGCCGTTCTGGTAGAAGAAATATTCCTGCTCGAAGCCGAACCAGGCGCCTTCGTCCTCGAGGATCGGCGCGCGCGTGTTGGACGGATGCGGCGTCTTGCCATCGGGCATCATGACTTCGCAGAGGACGAGGACGCCGTTCTTGCGCTCGGGATCGGGATAGACGGCAGCGGGCTTCAGCACGCAGTCCGAGCTTTTGCCTTCGGCCTGCAGGGTCGACGAGCCGTCGAAGCCCCAGAACGGAAGCTGCTCAAGCGTCGGGAATGCGTCGAACTCCTTGATCAGCGTCTTGCCGCGCAGGTTCGGGGTGGGCTGGTAGCCGTCGAGCCAGATGTATTCGAGCTTAAACTTAGTCATTTCGTTCTCTCACGTGACGCTGGTTCCAAGGCTGCCGGGCATTTCAAAACCTGCACGACAGCCGCTGCCTGTTAAAAAGCATGAAACGTGCCAAGTCGGAATCGGGGCCGGGAATCGTAAAAAATCGCTGTTCGACCGCCCGTCAGGGCCAGCGTTACGACGTGGCCGCGCAAGAAAGAAGCGGATTGCACAAAAAATAGGCTACGTGCGATGACCTCTAAGGCAGTGGCTCAAATCATAAGCCCCGTGCGGCTGCCTGCCGTCAGCCGGCAGGCGCAGGCTTGGCCTCCAGGGTTTTCTGCCGATCGGCATAGACGCGGGCGAGCCAGGCGCAGACCATCAGCTGGATCTGGTGGAAAAGCATCAGCGGCAGCACGATTGCGCCGATCGACTGGCCGGCGAAGATGACGCTCGCCATCGGCACACCGCTGGCGAGGCTCTTCTTCGAGCCGCAGAAGACAGCGGTGATACGGTCTTCGCGGTTGAAGCCGAGCAGCTTGCCGCCAACGCTGGTGATGACGAGGACCACCGCGAGCAGCAGGCTGTCGATGACGAGGAGGAGAGCGAGATCTTCCACCGCCAGCCTCTGCCAGATCCCCTCTGTCACCGCCTCGGAGAAGGCGAGGTAGACGACCATGAGGATGGAGCCGCGGTCGAAAGGGGTCAGCAGCTTCTTTTTCGAGCGCACCCAGTTTCCGATGAAGGGTTGCAGCAGTTGGCCGGCGATGAACGGCAGGAAGAGCTGCAGCATGATCTTCCAGACCATATCAAAGGACACGCCGACATGGCCGCCCGCCGAAAACAGCAGGGCGACGAGGGCGGGTGTCAGGAAAATCCCGAGAATGTTCGACGTCGAGGCGGCGCAGATCGCGGCCGGCACATTGCCGCCGGCAATCGAGGTGAAGGCGATCGACGATTGCACCGTCGATGGCAGGACGCAGAGGAACAGCAGGCCGAGATAGAGCGGCTGGTCGATAAGCCAGGGCGAGAAGAGGCCAAGGCCGAGGCCGAGCAGCGGGAAGATGGCGAACGTCGTGACGAGAATGAAGAGTTGCAGGCGCCAATGCAGGAAACCGGCAACCACCACGTCGGTGGAGAGGCGCGCGCCGTGCAGGAAGAACAGGAGGGCGATGGCGATGTTGGTGGCGACGCCGAACCACTCCGCCGCCACACCGGAGATCGGCAGCAGGGAGGCGAGGATGACGGCGCTTATGAGGAGCCAGGTGAAGGTATCGGGAAGAAGACGTTTCATCTCTGTGCGCTTCGCTTGAGGTCTCGACAGGCGCGTATTTTTAGCTATCCTATTTTGCGATGCAAACAATAAGGCTTATCATGGATCGTGATATGCTTGATCTCGTCCAGTTGCGCAGCTTCGTCATGGTGGCCCAGACGAAAAGCTTTACGCTTGCCGCCGAGCGATTGAAGCTCGGCCAATCGACGGTCAGCCAGCACCTGCAACGGCTGGAGCGCGGGCTGGCGCGACGGCTCATCGACCGCGACACCCATGTGGTCCGGCTGACGGCGGATGGGGAGGCGCTGTTGCCGCATGCCCGCCAACTTCTCGCGCTCGAGCGGCAGGCGGCCGCACAGTTCGAGGTGGATGCACCGCGCGGACCGTTCCGCTTCGGCATCTCGGAGGATCTCGTCAGCGGTCAGTTGCCGGGGCTGCTGGAGGACTTCATCGCCGACTATCCCTCCGTCGATCTCCAGCTTTCCGTCGCGCTCTCCAAGACATTGGCCGAAATGCAGGATCGCGGTGAGCTCGACCTCGTCATGGCCAAGCGCCGGATCGGCGAACAGCGCGGCGATGCCATCCTGCGCGAACCGCTCGTCTGGCTCGCCAGCGATCCGGAAGCAGTGCTGGCAAAACCGGTATTGCCGCTCATCGTGTTCCCGCCGCCGAGCCTGACGCGCCTGCTTCTGATGGAAGCGCTGGACCGCAGCGCGACGCCGTGGCGCATCGTCTGCTCGTGCCAGAGCCTCAGCGGCCTGACGGCAGCGGCACGGGCCGGCATGGGGGTGCTCGTCCAGCCGCGCAGCCTGGCGCCCGCCGGCCTTCGCGAGATTGTCCCGCCGGCTTTGCCCCCGTTGGAGGATGTGGAGTTCGTCCTGGTGACATCGCGCTCGGCCGACCACGCCACCGTCACCGCCTTCTCGCGCAAGGTGCGCGACCGGTTCGGCAAGGGCTTTGCCCTGCGACATGAAACATCCTGATACAGCGCCACAACAGGCCTGCTTGAGAACACTGATACCCGGAGGAAACAACAAAATGCGCAATTTCGAAAAGCCGACGCGATCCGTCGCGGTGTCCCGACAGGCGATGGCTGCGACCTCGCATCCGTCGGCGACGCTTGCGGCGCTCCAGATCATGGACGCCGGCGGCAATGCCATGGATGCCGCCATCGCCGCCTCGGCCGTGCAATGCGCCGTCGAGCCCGGTTCGACCGGCATCGGCGGCGATTGTTTCGTGCTGTTCGCTCCAAACGGCTCCGACCAGGTCATCGCCTATAACGGATCGGGCCGCACGCCGGCAGCGCTGACGCTCGACTGGTTCACCGAGCGCGGCCTTGACGAGGTGCCCCGCCAATCGCCCGCCTCGGTGACGATCCCGGGCGCCATCGACGCATGGACGCGGCTCCATGCCGATCACGGCCGGATGCCCTTTGCCGACGTGCTCGCACCGGCCATCCGATTTGCCGAAGACGGTTACGGCATCAGCCCGCGCGTTCACCGTGACTGGTCGCTGGAGGAGACGGTCCTGGCCGCAGACCCGACCGCCGCGCGCATTTTCCTGCCGGGCGGGCGGGCGCCGCGGATTGGCGAAGTGCACCGCCAGCCGGAGCTTGCCGCGACCCTGAAACGCATCGCCGCCGAGGGGCGCGACGGCTTCTATACCGGTCTGGTCGCCGAGGACATGGTCACCTACCTGCGCTCGCTCGGCGGACTGCACACGATGGAGGATTTTGCTGGCGCACGGGGTGAATACGTCACGCCCGTCACCACCGATTTTCGTGGGTATACGGTGCACGAATGCCCGCCGAACGGACAGGGCATCATCGCGTTGCTCATCCTCAACATCCTGAGCCGCTTCGATGCCAAGGGCGATCCGCAATCACCCGACCGGCTCCATATCGAAATCGAGGCGACACGGCTTGCCTATGCCGCGCGCGATGCATGGATCGCCGATCCGGACAAGGCGGACGTGCCGGTGGAGGAGATTCTCTCGGATGACCTGGCCGACCGGCTGGCGGCGATGATCGACCTGCGCCATGCCCTCACCGATCTGCCGTCCTTCGACATGCCACTACATCGCGACACGGTCTATATTTCCGTCGTGGATCGCGACCGCAACGCCGTCAGCTTCATCAACTCGGTGTTCTACAGTTTTGGCACAGGCCTGGTCGCGCCGCGTTCAGGCGTGGTGCTGCACAATCGCGGCCAGAGTTTTTCACTGAAGCCAGGCCATCCCAACGTGGTCGCGCCGCTGAAACGCCCCCTGCACACGATCATTCCCGGCATGGTGACGCGCGGCGGCCGGGTGGAGATGCCTTTCGGCGTGATGGGCGGCTACTACCAGGCGATGGGCCACGCGCACCTTCTCTCCAAGGTCTTCGATTACGGCATGGATCTCCAGGAGGCGATCGACCTGCCGCGAGTGATGCCACGCCCGGAGGGAACGCGCGTGGAGGCCGAATGCACGCTGCCAACGACGACGACGGATGAGTTGACGCGCCGCGGCTTTGATCTCGTTCCGGCCGAGGATCCCATCGGCGGTGCGCAGGCGATCCGCATAGATTGGGAAAATGGAACGCTGATCGGCGGCTCGGAATCGCGCAAGGATGGTATCGCGCTCGGCCTTTGAAGGGACGCCTGTCAGGCAGAGCCGGTGATGCGGTTGAGGACGCGATCCAGTGCCTGCTTCAGCGCATCCGTTCCGCCCTTGCGGTCGAAATCCTGGAAAACCTGCTCGTTCAGGCCGCCCTTGGTGGCGAACTCGTGGCTTAGCGCGATGAAGTCGGTCCCTTTGTCGGCGAGAAGCGCCGTCTCCGAGAGGCTGGAAAACAAGGGAGCGAGATAGGCCCGGCCCTTTTCTTCCGGCAGGCCGTTATCCGCGAGCCATTCGGTCGCGCGGTGCATGATGCCGAAATAGGTGGCCATCAGGGCACTGACCGCAGCGAGCAGGTCGTATTCCGCTTTCGTCTCGCATTCGACGGCATTGCCGAGCACATTGAAGACGGCGCCTGTATCCGCGTCCGGCGGATAGACGGCGGTAACGCCCTTGCGCCGTGCGACGAAAGGCAGGGGGATCGCCTGGGAGAGCCGCACATCCGCACCGATCCAGTCGAGCAAAGCGGACCGGCCAGTGGCGGCGATGACGCTGATCACCGCCTGACCATCGCGGAACCGCAGGGGGCGAATGACCTCCTCGGCGATCTGCGGGCGGATCGCCAGCACGACCATATCGCAGCCGTCGACGATCGCCTGGTTGTCCCCAGAAACGAGCACGGCCGGGAAATCGGCGGCGAGCCTGGCCGAAATGTCGGCGCTGCGTTGGGACACCATGACATGCGGCACGGCCGCGGGCTCGGCGAGAAGGCCGCGCACCATGGCGTCGGTGATGGCGCCGGTTCCGATGAATCCGATTTTCTGGGGCAAGGGCATGATAATTATTCCGCAGCAGCAAGGGGACCGAAGGAGACTTCGGTGGTGTAGTTTTCGCGCAGGAACGCGATGAAATTGTCCTGGAACTGCCGCGTGTGGGCGTGCGCCAGCTCGTCGGCCAGTTCGACATTCTTGGCGCGGATCGCTTCCAGCATCGACTCGTGCTCATCCGTCAGAAGATAGCCGTCGCCGGTGCGCTCCAGATATTCGAAATGCAGGTGCAGCATGCGCTGACCCTGGTTGAGCAGTCGCTCGTAGAAGGAGGCGAGATAGGCGTTCTTGCCGGCATAGGCGACGGCCATGTGGAACTGCTTGTTGGCCTCCGACATCTTCAAGTGCTGGCCGGTCTTCACCGCCGCCTCGAATTCCTTCTGCCGCTTGGCGATGATTTTGAGGTCCGCGTCCGTGCGCAATGCCGCGGCAAGCCGGGTGTTCATGCGCTGGGCGACGTCGAGCGCCTCGACATATTTCGGAAAGCTCGCAACTTCGATGGGCGCGACGATGGTGCTGCGGTTGGAGAGCGTCACCACCAGGTCCTCGCCGGCAAGGCGGATCAGCGCCTCGCGCACCGGTGAGCGCGACATGTCGAAGCGCTCGGCCAGCGTCGTTTCGTCGAGCAACTGGCCGGGCGGCAGGATCAGCGCAAGGATCTCGTTGCGCAGCGTATCGTAGACGCTTTTCCAGCCGGTGCCGCGCACCCGTTTCATTTCAATTTCGTCAGACACTTACGTCCCTTTCCGCATTTCACGGCCATTGGGCCAGAAAAACCGGCGCGCAGCAATCGTAAAATTTCCGCTTGACTTTGTCGACACGCAGACGACATAAATTATCCAGTCGACACGGAGCCGACACAAAAAGACGAGAAAAACGGCCAAAGCCGACGGGTGGAACCGCGCGTCACACGCGCTCAAAAATGGGGAATGCACATGTTTTCGAAAGTGATGACGTCCGCTCTGCGGGCGACGGCCGCGCTCGCCCTGGTGGCGGGTCTTTCGACCACGACCGCCTCGGCCCAGACGGCTGAGGGATACTGGCAGGGCATCCAGAAGAGCGGCACGTTGCGCTGCGGCGCCGCCGTTGCCCCGCCCTATGTGATGCGCGATCCGGCAAGCGGCGAATATTCCGGCTTCTTCGCCGATCTTTGCCGCGAGTTTGCCGAAGTACTCAAGGTCAAGCCAGAATTCGTCGATACGACCTGGGATAACATCGTTGCAGGCCTTCAGGCCGGCAAATGGGACGTGTCGCTGGCGCTGAACCGCACACCGGCCCGCGCCATGGCGGTGCAGTTTTCCATCCCGGCGATGGAGTACCAGATCTCGCTTGCCTACAACAAGGATAACCCGAAGGTTCCAGCGGGTGCTGCCGCCGTCGCCGATATCGACAAGGCGGATGTCACGCTTGCCGTCATGTCCGGCACCGCGCAGGACAAGGCGATCTCTGCTGCCGTCAAGAATGCGACGATCCTGCGCCTGCCCGGCAATGACGAGACGCGCCTTGCGGTCGTCTCACGTCGTGCGGACATCCTGGTCGATGCCTCGGATACCAACCAGCTCTTTACCCAGTCGAACCCGGATTGGGCCGTCGCACTAAACCCGACCCCGGCGCTCGCCAGACAGGGCGTCGCCTTCGGTCTGCCGCACCAGCTGTCGGCTTCGGATGTCGAGGTGGTCAACATCTTCCTCGAGGAGCGGGTCGCGACCGGTCATGTAGAGGCGCTGATCAAGAAGGCCGTCGACGACGTGCTCAAGGCTTCCAACTGATCGATCGGGAGGCCGGGTTCGCCCGGCTTCCCGCCAACGCCCCGCTGGAGAAACCGCATGACCGCCGCATCTGCTCCGCTTGTTTCCATACAGTCGCTGCACAAGAGCTACGGCCCGCACATTCAGGTGTTGAAGGGCCTCGATATCGAGATGAAGCCGGGCGAGCGCGTCGTCGTTATCGGTCCTTCGGGTGGCGGCAAGTCGACGCTGCTGCGCGTGATGATGGGCCTTGAAAAGATCGACAGCGGCGCCATCACCTTCGGTGGCAAGCCCTATATCTCCTCATCCGGCCTGGAGGCGAAGACGGTCATCGACACCGAGGTACGCCGCTCCATCGGCATGGTGTTCCAACACTACACGCTGTTTCCGCATTTGAGCGTCATCCAGAACCTCGTGCTCGCCCCTTGCAAGGTGCGCGGCGAGAAGAAGGCGAGCGCCACACAGCGGGCGCAGGCTTTGCTCGAACGCTTCGGCCTCGGTGCCAAGGCGAATGCTTTCCCCGCCCAGCTTTCCGGCGGACAGAAGCAGCGTGTCGCCATCGCCCGTGCGCTGATGCTCGATCCGAAGCTGATGCTCTTCGACGAGGTGACCTCGGCGCTCGATCCGGAACTGGTGGCAGAGGTCGAGCAGGTCATCCTGCAGCTTGCGAACCAGAACCTGCCGATGATGATCGTCACCCATGACATGTGGTTCGCCAAGAACATCGCCTCGCGTGTCATCTTCTGCGCCGGCGGCGTGGTGGTCGAGGACGGCCCGCCCGAGCAGGTGCTGGGCGCGCCGCGCGAGGAGCGCACGCGCGAGTTCATCGACCGCGTCTTCCACATCAAGCAATAGGGGGCGACGGTGAACTATACGTTCGATTTCAACGCCGTCTCGCTCGGCCCGCTGCTCGAGGGCCTCGTCGTCACGCTGGAGTTGACGGTCGCGGCCAATCTCATCGGCGTCATTCTCGGCTTTCCGCTGGCGCTTTTGATCATGAGCCGCATCGCCGTCATCCGCTGGCCGGCGACGCTCTTTGTCGAGTTCTTCCGCTGCACGCCGGCGATCGTGCAGATCGTCTGGTTCTTCTATTGCGTGCCCATGCTGTTCAACGTCTTCCTGGGTTCGATGACGATGGGTATTCTGGCGCTCGGCCTGAACCTCATGGCCTTCAACGCCGAGGCTTACCGCGCTGCTATCCAGGCCGTGCCGCGCGAACAGCTCGATGCCGGCATCGCGCTCGGGCTCAATCCGTTCCAGCGCGTGTTCCATATCGTGCTGCCCAATGCGCTGCGCGCCTCCATTCCCGTGCTTTTGACCAATGGCATCGTCATCTTCCAGCAGAGCGCGCTGGTCGCCATCGTCGCGGTGCAGGACCTCATGTACCAGGCGAAAACGCTGGCCACCGAGACCTACCGGCCGATCGAGACCTTCACCATTGCGGCGCTGATCTATTTCGCGGTGTCGTTCCCCGTCACGCAGGTTGTCGGCTGGCTCGAACGCCGCCGCCAGATCCTGACGACCTAGGAGGAAAACATGGCGCTCGATTTCTCCGTTCTTCTCCGCTTCCAGGAAGCGCTCGCCGTCGGCCTCTGGACGACGGTCAAGCTGACGCTGATCTGCGTCGTGCTCGGTTGCTCGCTCGGTTTCCTTGTCGGTCTCGCCCGAACCTCGCCGAGCATCATTGTCCGCGGCATCGCCAGCATCTATGTCGAATTCTTCCGCGGAACGCCGGTGCTGATCCAGCTGTTCTGGATCTTCTTCTGCCTGCCGCTGGTCCTCGGCGTCGAACTCTCGAACCTCGCCTCCGGCGTCATCGCGCTCACGCTCTATATGGGCGCCATCACCAGCGAAACGTTTCGGGCGTCGCTGAAGTCCGTCGGCCGCGAGCAGCTGGACGCCTGCATTGCGCTCGGCCTGCCGCGCCACGTTCAGGTGCTCAATGTGATCCTGCCGCAGGCGGTGCTGCGCGCCATTCCGACTCTGCTGTCCAACTGCGTCAGCCTGTTCAAGGAAAGCGCGCTCGTCTCGGCCGTCGGCATGACCGACCTGATGTTCGTCGGCCAGAATATTTCCAACAACACGGCCCGACCCGTCGAGGTGCTGACCATTGTCGCCCTCATCTACTTCGCCATCGCCTTTCCGCTGACGCGCGCCGTCACGCTCGTCGAAGGCCGCATCCTCAAGAAACTCGCCATCTAGGAGAAAGACCATGAAACTGTCCGGCGTCATGCCCGCCCTCGTCACCCCCTTCGACGCCAACAACCGGGTCGATTTCAAAGCATTCGAGAAGCATCTTACCAGCCTGCGCGCTGCCGGCGTCACCGGCTGGGTGCCGATGGGCTCGACCGGCGAATACTTTTCGCTGTCGAATGAAGAGCGTGAAGATGTGCTGACATTCGTCAAGGATTTCGCCATCGAGGGCGAAGCACTGATTGCCGGCACCAACGCGCCCGCCACCCGCGAGGTCATCGAGAATACGCTTCGCGCCAGGGAAATCGGCTACGACACCGTGCTACTCGCCACGCCCTTCTACACACGCCCGACGCAGGAAGAGCTGCTTGCCCATTACCGAGCCGTGCTCGATGCCACCGACATCAATCTCATCATGTACAATTACCCGCCAAAGGACGGCATCGAGATCGGCTTCGATCTAATGGATGCGCTCGCCGACGACCCGCGCGTCATCGGCATCAAGGAGAGCTCGGGCGTACTGCAGCGCGCCGTCGATATCCATGCCCGCTACAACGGCCGCATCGACCTCATCTCCGGCTCGGACGATATCGCGCTCGACTTCATGTTCTGGGGCGCCGATTGCTGGATCTGCGGCCCGGCCAACTGCATGGCCGCCGCCTGCGTCGATCTCGACCGCACCTTCCGCTCGGGCGACCTTGCCAAGGCGCGGGAGAAGATGACGGTGCTCTACCGCGCCATGAACATCCTGGAGAGCGGAAAATTCGTGCAGAAGATCAAGTATGGTTGCGAGCTCCAGGGCACGCCGGTCGGCACCTGCCGTGCGCCGCTCGGCGAACTGACCGAGCAGGAAAAGGCCGATTTCCGCGCGGCTATCGCGCCGATCCTCAACTGACGATACCGAGCCGGAGGCCATCGCCTCCGGCACCCCTTCGCAGGAGCATATCCGTGTCATCCATCGCCGTCGTCGGCGCCGGCATCATCGGCACCACCATCGCCTACGCCCTCCAGCGTCGCGGTTTCTCCGTGACGCTGGTCGACCGCGATGCGCCCGGCAGGGGCGCCTCCTACGGCAACATGGCGAGCATCGCGGTCACCGAGTTCATGCCCGCCTCGCGTCCCGGTGTCTGGGCGCAGATGCCGAAATGGCTGCTCGATCCCGAGGGGCCGGTGCGCATCCGTCCCGCCTATATGCCGAAGCTCGTGCCGTGGTTCCTGCGTTTCCTTTCGGCCAGCCGGCCCTCCAGGCTGCGCGAGCTGGAGGCCGCCGGAGCCGCGCTGTGCGGTCGCGTCCATGAGGATCTCGATGCCCTGTTGAAGGAGACCGGCCTCACGCATATGCTGAGCGCGGAAGGTTGCCTCAGCCTCTATGCCGACGAGGCGGAATTCCGCGCCGATCGCGAACACATCGAAATCCTTGAACGCTACGGCTTCCGCCACGACGTCCTCGGCGGCAATGCCATCCGCGATCTCGAACCGGCCTTGACGACGAAGATCGCCAAAGCCGTGCGCTTCCCCGACAATCGCTCCATCGCCGATCCCTATAAACTGGTGACGGCGCTTGCGGCGCAGTTTCAGGCCTTGGGCGGCGTGATTCAAACCGGCGACGTTGCCGGCTTCGAGGAAGATGACGGGAGCGTTTCGGCTCTGAGGCTGGCCGATGGCCGCCGTCTTGCCGCCGATCGTGTCGTGCTGGCGGCCGGCGCCTTTACCGGGCGCCTGTCGAAACTGCTCGGCGAGCCGATCCCGCTCGAGACCGAGCGCGGCTACCACGCGCAGATCATGGCGCCGGGTATTTCCATGCGCCACTCGATTATCTGGCCCGCCCGCGCCTTCATGGTGACGCCAACGGCCGGCGGCATCCGCGTTGGCGGCACGGTGGAGATGGCCGGCCTCGATGCGCCGCCGGATTATCGCCGCGCCAAAATATTGGTGAAGCGCGCGAAGGAAGCGCTGCCGGATCTCAAGGCGGAAGCGACCAGCGAATGGATGGGCCATCGCCCGGCGCTGCCGGATACGGTGCCGGTCATCGGCCCCTCGGCAAAGCGCAGGAACGTCTTGTATGCTACCGGCCACGGCCATCTTGGCCTCACCTATGCCGCCACGACCGGCCGGCTGATAGCTGACCTTGTAACGGGTGCCACGCCGCCCATCGATCTCAAACCTTACCGCGCCGACCGTTTCTGAAAGGACTACCCATGCGAAGCGAACTCTATATCGACGGGACGTGGAAGCCGTCTTCCGACGGCAAGACCCTTGAGGTGATCAACCCGGCGACGGAAGAGGTGATCCACCATATCGCCGCCGCCACGGCCGAGGATGTCGATGCCGCCGTCAAGGCCGCCCGCCGGGCCTTCGACACGGACGGCTGGCCGCAGACCACCGGTGCAGAGCGCGCAAAATACCTGCGCGCCATCGCCGCCGGCATCCGCGCCCGGCAGGCCGAGATCGCCCGCCTCGAAGTCATCGACAACGGCAAGCCCTTCCCGGAAGCCGACTGGGATATCGCCGACGCTGCCGGCTGCTTCGACTTCTATGCCGGCCTCGCCGAGCAGCTCGACACCAATCCGGAAGAGCCCATTGCGCTTCCCGACGATCGATTTACGTCCAAGGCAGTGCGTGAGCCGATCGGTGTCGCCGGCGCCATTATCCCATGGAACTACCCGCTGCTGATGGCGTCATGGAAGGTTGCCCCGGCGCTCGCTGCCGGCTGCACCGTTGTGCTGAAGCCCGCCGAGATCACCTCGCTGACCGCGCTGGAACTCGCGGCCATCGCCGACGAGATCGGCCTGCCGCCCGGTGTGCTCAACATCGTCACCGGTGCGGGCTCCGTTACTGGACAGGCGATCATCGATCACAGCCAGGTCGACAAACTCGCCTTCACCGGCTCCGGCCCGGTCGGCTCGAAGATAATGGCCGCCGCTGCCCGCGACATCAAGCGCATAAGCCTGGAACTCGGCGGCAAGTCGCCCTTTGTCGTCTTCGATGACAGCGATATCGAAAAGGCCGTGGAATGGATCCTCTTCGGCATCTTCTGGAACCAGGGCCAGGTCTGCTCCGCCACCTCGCGCGTGCTGGTGCAGGAGGGCATCTACGACCGGCTGCTGGCGCGGTTGATCGAGGAGACGAACCGCATCCGCATCGGCAACGGCCTTGAGGACGGCGTGCTGCTCGGCCCGCTAGTCTCGAAGAAACAGTACGAACAGGTCGTCGCGGCCATCGAGGCGGCAAAGGCGACGGGTGCGACAATCGCCTGCGGCGGCACGCGGCCGGAGGGCTTCGACAAGGGCTACTACTTGCGCCCGGCCATTCTGACCGATGTGCCGCTCGACAGCGCCGCCTGGAGGGAAGAGATTTTCGGGCCGGTCGTCTGCCTGCGTCCCTTCACGTCGGAAGAGGAAGCCATCGCTCTCGCCAACGACAGCCGCTTCGGCCTCGCCGCCGCCGTCATGTCGGCGGACGATGCACGTGCCGAGCGCGTGGCGAAGGCCTTTCGCGCCGGTATCGTCTGGATCAACTGCTCGCAGCCGACCTTCACCGAAGCGCCCTGGGGCGGCTACAAGGAATCTGGCATCGGCCGCGAACTCGGCCGCTGGGGTCTCGACAACTATCTGGAGACCAAGCAGATCACGAAATATGTGAGCGAAGATCCCTGGGGCTGGTACATCAAGTAGGGGCCGGCGCCATGCACTTCGAAAACTCCCTCGACCTGCTGCTCGTCCACTGCCAGGGCGAGCTTGGCCACGTGCTGGTGGGCGGTGCACCGGATATCCCCGGTGAAACCATGCTCGACAAGATGAACCATATCAACACGGTGGACGACAGCCTCCGCCGCTTCGTCACCTTCGAGCCGCGCGCCCATGTTGCCCAGTCGGTGAACCTCATCGTTGCGCCGACGCGGGACGATGCGGATGCCGGCTTCATCGTGCTGCAGGCCGATCGGGCGCATCCGATGTCCGGCAGCAATTGCATCTGCGTTGTCACGGCCCTTATCGAAAGCGGCCGGATAGCGATGCGCGAGCCGGAGACCGTGGTCCGCCTCGATACGCCGGCCGGTCTCGTCGTGGCGCGTGCACGCTGCGAGGGCGGGCGCTGCCTTTCCGTCAGCCTCGACAACGTGCCGAATTTTGCCGAACTGCTGGACCACGACATCGACACCCCCTGGGGCCGCATCACGGTCGATATCGCCTTCGGCGGCGTCTATTATGCGCTGGTGGATGTCGGTCAGGTCGGTCTCGCCATCGCGCCGGACAACGCCCGGGCGCTCGCCGAAGCCGGTATCGAACTGAAGCGGGTTCTCGCCGATCAGGTCGAGGTGCGGCACCCGACGCTGACCGGTGTCAATGAGATTGCCTATGTCATGTTCCGCGACCGCGAGCCTGACGGCGCGATCCGCACCTGCACCACGCTCCAGCCAGGCCGTGTCGACCGCTCACCTTGCGGCACGGGAAGCTCCGCCAATCTCGCCGCGCTGTTTGCCCGCGGGGAGGTGTCGGTGGGCGATGCCCGCGTCTCCCGCTCCATCATCGGCGGAGAATTTCTGGCCGAGGCGATCGGCGAGACGGAGATCGGCGGGCGCCGCGCTGTGCTGCCGCGCATCACCGGCCGCGGCTATGTCTATGGCCGCTCGCACCTGCGTCTCGACCCCGACGATCCTTTCGCCGCCGGTTTCGCGCTATCGGATACGTGGGGGCCGCAGGTCGGCCTGTTGAGGTAGAACCATGGAAAAACCATTGCAGGGACAGACCGTCCTCGTCACCGGCGCATCGGGCGGCATCGGCGCCGCCATCGTCGACCGGCTGGCAGCGGAGGGCGCGCGGCCGATCATTCATTACGGGCGGGATAGGGCGGGTGCCGAGGCCCTCCTTTCCCGTATTGGCGGCAACGGCTTGCTGGTGCAGGCCGATCTTTCCGCGACTGACGGCCCGTTCGCGCTTTGGCGGGAAGCGTTCACTGCCGCCGGGCGTATCCATGGCCTCGTCAACAATGCCGGTATCCGCACGGAGATTTCCATCGACGCGTCGCCGGAGGACTGGAAAGCCGCGTGGCAAAGGGAGTTCCAGATCAATTTCTTCGCCGCCGCCGATCTCTGCAAGGAAGCCATCCGCCACTTCAAGGCATCCGGCGGCGGGCGCATCGTCAATATGGCGAGCCGTGCGGGACAGCGCGGCTATGCGGCCGACGCCATGCCCTATGGTGCGACCAAGGCGGCCTTGGTGAACCTCACGAAATCCATCGCCCGCAGTTTCGGCGGCGATGGCGTCACGGCGGTCGCCATCGCGCCCGGCTGGGTACACACCGATATGGCCGAAGACTTCATCGCCACGCACGGCAAGCAGGCAGCGGTCGCGGACATCCCCATCGGCGAGATGGCGTCGCCTGCCGAGGTGGCCGAACTCGTCGCCTTCGTACTGCGCCCCTCGCAGGCCTCGTTGAACGGCGCGACGCTCGACGTCAACGGCGGCAGCTACATCCGGTAATATCAGGAGGATTTTCCATGAAGCGTTTCGAGAACAGGGTCGCGGTCGTCACGGGTGCTGGCGGCGGCATCGGCTCGGCGATTGCCCGGCGGCTGGCCGCCGAGGGCGCGCTGGTGGTGGTGACGGATGTCAACAGCGAGGCCGCGGCGTCTGTGGTGCAGGGCATCGCGGATGACCATGGCCGAGCAGTGGCGATTGCGGCGGATATTGCCAAGAAGGACGCGTGCTTCCGCCTTATCGAAGAGGTTTTTGCGCTCGAAGGCCGGATCGACGTGCTGGTCAACAATGCCGGCATCAACCGGCGCGGCAATCTTCTTTCGCTGTCGGACGACGATTGGGCGGCGAGTTTCACCGTCAACCTGGATTCGATGTTCCACCTCTGCCGCGCCGTGCTTCCGCACATGATCGCGGCCGGCGGCGGCGCGATCGTCAACACCGCCTCGCAATGGGGCCTCTATCCTGCACCGAACCACATCGCCTACAACACGACCAAGGCGGCGGTCGCCGCCTTCACGCAGAATCTCGCCCGCGACTATGCGCCGGACAAGGTGCGCGTCAACGCCGTCTGCCCCGGCGAGATTCACACGCCGATGCTCGAGGCCGGCGTCAAACGCTCCGGCCGCACTATCGCCGATCTCGACAGGCTCGTTCCCTTCGGCCGCATCGGCAAGCCGGAAGAGGTCGCGGCCCTCGTCGCCTTCCTTGCGTCCGAGGAGGCCGCGTTCATGTGCGGCTCATTGGTGGAGATCACCGGGGCGCAGGCTGTCGCTTGAGGGATTAGCGCCATTGCGAGGGAACTAAACCGCAGCGATCGGTTTGTTAGCCGGAAGCCTGGCCATATCGAATATCGCCGCGTTGTCCTGGATTTCGCGCAGGCCCCTGTAAGAGGCGTGCCGCAGACTGCCGCTCCCGGTCCAGCCGCGAAATGCGATGTCTGCGATCAAAGTGGGCTGTGCAAAAACGAGATTCTCACCCGTGATCGGCACCACGGGTTTCCTCGTCTTGAGCCTGTCGAGCATCTGGCGGAGAGAGGCCGCCTCTTTCGCATCAAAGCCGGCGTCAACGGCACCGACAGGGACCCAGTCAAGGCCCTCTCGTCCGGCGAGAAGAAGACTGCCGATGCCTGATGGCGCCGATGGCGAATGTTCGTAACCGACGATGATGAAGCTTTCAGTCGCAAGGCATGTGATCTCGAGCCAGTCGCCGGTGCGGCCGGAGCGATAAGGGCGGTCGCGACGCTTGGCGATGATCCCCTCGAACCCCAGTTCGCAGGCCTGCGCCAGCAGCGCGCTGCCGTCGCCGGCCGCCTGTTCAGAAAGACGGATTGCCGTGCTGCGGTCTGCGGGAACAAGCGCCTCCAGAGCGTGCCGGCGGGCAGAGAGTTCCGTGTCCGTCAGATCATGGCCATCCAGATAGAGAAGATCGACGGCATAGAAGATTGCCTCGCTCGAAGCCCGTGTACCACCGCGCCCGCCGAGCGAGCGTTGCAATGCCTCAAAGTCCGGGCATCCGTCACTATCCAGCACGACGGCCTCCCCGTCGAGGATGGCGGAAAACGTGCCGAGGTCCCGGGCCGCCGCCACGATGGAAGGGAAGCGATGTGTCCAGTCGCCACCGTCGCTTGTGATCACCCTCACACCGCCCGGATCGATATGCACGGCGATCCGGCTGCCACCCCATTTGACTTCGTAGACCCAATCCGATCCGTGCGGTGGTGATGGTTTCGGGCGGGCAAGACAGGGCTTGATCCGGTCGGGCATGACGTCGAAGGGCAGGCTCGGCTGGTCCGGGTCGTGTTTTCGCAAGGGACGAGACTGGAGAGCGTCGCTGGACTCGTTGAGCAAGGGGACGGTCTGTCTGCGTTTGGATGTCATTCGTCGCCTCGCTCCCTGCATTCGCCACGAAGATCCTAGGCAGCACACTTATAGCCTTCATGACATGGTGTGCGGGAGGACATTCGACAATATCCCGGGGCGTTCTAAGCTTTCCCGGACCGCGAATTACAGCTTTTTGGCGGTTCCAAGCCAACGCGTGGCGGCGGCCTTCGGATTTGTCGTTGTCACGGGTTTTCCCCGTCGGCCTTGCCGGAAAACGCGCGTCGAACGATGCCGTGGCGCTGGAGTTTGTCATAGAAGGTCTTGCGCGGGATACCCAGCGCCGCGATCGTCTCCTGCACGTCGCCGCCATGGGCGGAGAGCGTATCCCGGATGATCTCCGCCTCAAGCCGCTCCAGCCGCTCCGGGAGTGTACCGGAGGTATCGAGCACCGGTACAGCGGGTGCGAGGGGCGTCGGCGCCAGGCCCAGCACGGTGCGCTCGGCGAAATGGGAGAGCTCGCGCACGTTTCCGGGCCAGTCGTGATCGGCAAGATGCCGCAGGACGCCGGCGGAAAGGAGCGGCGTTTCGCGCTGAAAACGTCTCGCCGCCCGCTCCGCGAAATAGCTGAAGAGAAGCGGAATATCCTCCCGGCGCTCGCGCAGCGGCGGGATGGAGAGCGAGATGACGTTCAGACGATAGTAGAGATCCTCGCGGAAAGTCGCGCGTTGTGCCGGGTCGGCAAGGTCGACCTTCGCAGCCGCGACGATGCGGATATCGACGGGTCGCACCTCGTTGGTGCCGAGCGGCGTGACCTCGCGCATTTCGAGCACGCGCAGCAGTTGGACCTGGGTCGAAAGCGGCATGCTTTCCAGTTCGTCGAGAAAGAGCGTGCCGCCGCTCGAATGTTCGATCCGGCCGATGCGCTTCTTCTGGGCGCCGGTGAAGGCGCCCGGCTCATGGCCGAACAACTCGCTTTCGATCACCTGTTCCGGCAGCGCGCCGCAATTGAGGGCGACAAAATGGCCCTTGGAGCGGCGGCTCCAGCCGTGCAGCAGACGGGCGACCACTTCCTTGCCGCTGCCCGTTTCGCCGGTCACCAGGACGTCGACATCCGTGTCGGCGATCTGGCGCAGTGTCTGGCGCAGGCGGTCCATCACCGGCGTCTGGCCGATCAGCGGAAAGTCGTCCTCGGCCTGCCGGGCTGCCTCCCTGAGACGACGATTTTCCAGGACGAGGCCACGTTTTTCGGCGGCACGGTGCACACACTGGATCAGCCGCTCGGCAGGGAAGGGTTTGGTGATGAAATCGTAGACGCCATCCTGGATGGCCTTGACGGCCGTCGGAATGTCGCCGTGGCCGGTGACGAGGATAACAGGAACTTCCGGGTCAAGCCCGCGGATGCGCTCGAACAGCTGAAGCCCGTCCATGCCGGGCATGCGAATATCGGAAACCACCACGCCGGCGAAAGTCCTGTCGATGCGGGTGAGCGCGTCGGTGGCCGCGCCGAAGGGCGTGACGTCGAAGCCGGCCAGCTCCAGCGTCTGGGCGGTCGCGTGCAAAAGCTGCCGGTCGTCGTCGATGAGAAGGACGGGTATGCTCATGGCAGAACCTTTCGCAGATGGACCCTGAAGCAGGCCCCGCCCGCATCCGTCTCGACCTCGAGCCGTCCGCCATAATCGGAGACGATATCCTTGGCGATGACGAGGCCGAGCCCAAGGCCCTTTTCCTTGGAGGTGTTGAAGGGCTCAAAGAGCGATCCCAGAATGGCCGACGAAATACCGGGTCCGTTGTCGGCTACCGAAATGGCGACGTCTCCATCGGTGACCGCGATGGAAACATCCACCCGCCCATCCGCCCTGTCCGCGACGGCTTCCAGCGCGTTCTGGAAGAGATTGATGAACACCTGTTCGAGCCTGAGCCGGTTGCCCAGGACGGCGAGATCCTGTGGCATGGGGGCAATGATCAGGCGTTCGAGGCGGCCGGTGAAGCGGCTGCGCAGCAGCATGATGGCGCCGTCGATGACCTCCTGCAGCACGACCGGTTCCTCACCGGAGCGACCCTTGCGGGCAAGCGCCTTCAGGTCCTCGGTGATCGTCGCGATGCGGTCCGTGAGGTCGGCAATGAGGCCGAGGTTTTCGAGCACCGGCTCGGGTCTGCTGCGGGCCAGAAAGACCTTGGAATTGTCGGCATAGGCGCGAATGGTGGCGAGCGGCTGGTTGATCTCATGCGCGACGCCGGCGGCGACCTGGCCGAGAATGGCCAGCCGGTTGGCCTGCACGAGATCCTGCTGCACGGATTGCAGTTTCGTTTCGGTTTCCCGATGCTCGGCGATTTCGACTTGCAGGCGGTCGCGGGCAAGGCTGAGGTCCATCGTGCGCTCGACCACGCGGCGCTCCAGTTCGTCGCGAGCCGCCTGGTCGCGAGCGGCGTTGGCAAGCGATGTCTGGCGGCGGCGCAGCCAGATCGCCGCCGCGATCGTGATCGCGCCGATGGCAATGAGGGCGAGAAGCTGCGCCTCCCGCATGCCGGTGGCGACCGTGCCGGCGACCGGTACGAGATATTCGAATTGCCACGGCGTCGAGACGACCGGCGCAGTGATGCGCAAATAGGTTTCCGCGCCGCCGCCCGGCTGCACGGCGCGAAGCAGGCCGTCCGCCGTCCGCTCGAAGGGCAGCGGCGTGAGCGGTGCTTCCCCGAATTGCAGGCTCTCGCGAATGGCGGCAAGGTTTTCCGCCGGCAACGGTTCGGTCGTCATGAAACGCCAGGAGGGTATGCTGGTGATCAGTACCACATGATCGGCATCGACGATGTAGGACGGGCGCTGCGTTTCGTGCCAGTCGCGCTCGAGCTGGTCGAACTCCATTTTGACGACGACGACGCCGAGCGGGGCTGCGGCCGGGCCGATCCGGTGCGAGATGTAGAGGCCGGGCCGTTTGCTGACCGAGCCGAGCGCAAAATGCTCGGCCGTGCCGTCCTTCATCGCACGCGAGAAATAGGCACGAAACGAATAGTCGTTGCCGACGAAACTCGTCGGCTCGCGCCAGTTGCTCGCTGAAATCGCGACACCCTTCGTGTCGATGACATAGATCACCGCAGCACTGGTGCCGGCCACCAGCTCTTCCAGCTTGCGATCGAGAAAGGCACGCCGGGCAGGATCGGGCCCGGCCAGAGCCTCGGTGACGTCCCGATCGCGTGACAGCAGGAAGGGGAGCGCGCGCGGGCGTTCCAGCACGGCGCGCAGAAGCGCGACCTTGAGACCGGCATCGGCGTGCCCCTGTTCCTCCAGCGCCGAAAGCGCGGCGGACCGGCCATAGATGCCGGCCGCATAGAGCGCTGCAATCGCGATCGAAAGGAGAGCAAGGGCGAAAACGATCCACTGCCGCCGTGCCGCGCGGGAAAGATCTGCCGCTGTGCGGGTCGGTGAGGGCGCCTCCATTTGTGATTTTGAGCATAAAGCCGCACGATACTCAATGTGCCCTGTGCGGAAATTCGCACAGGGCACGAGGATGCTTTCGCGCGTTGGAGAAATAATTAATTATTTACAATGACTTATCCAGCGCTTCGCAACTTGGCACGCCCCTTGCTGAACATGTTTCAGTTTCAGCAAGTCACCCCGGGAAGAGCCGGTTTCCGGTTGGGGTGCGAACGGAGGAAGCCATGCACATTTCGTCTGTCGACACGCAACCGCGTGCTCCCCTGCCATTCTACCGCCACCTCTATTTCCAGGTGATCGTCGCCATCGTCGCCGGCATGCTGGTCGGCCATTATTATCCGGAATTCGGTGCCAGCCTGAAACCGTTCGGCGATGCTTTCATCAAACTGGTCAAGATGATCATCGCACCGGTAATCTTCCTGACGGTCGCCACCGGTATTGCGGGCATGTCGGACCTGAAGAAGGTCGGCCGCGTCGCCGGCAAGGCGATGATCTACTTCCTCACCTTCTCAACGCTGGCGCTGGCCATCGGCATGCTGGTCGCCAATGTGGTGCAGCCGGGCGCCGGCATGCACATCGATCCCGCCTCGCTCGATGCCAATGCGGTGGCGACCTATACGAGCAAGGCGCATGAATCGACCATCACCGGCTTCCTGATGAACATCATCCCGCAGACCATCGTCGGTGCCTTCGCGGAGGGCGACATCCTGCAGGTGCTGTTCTTCTCGGTGCTGTTCGGCATCGCGCTCGGCATGGTCGGCGAACAGGGCAAGCCGGTCGTCGATTTCCTTCAGGCGCTGACGAGCCCGATCTTCCGGCTGGTCGCCATCCTGATGAAGGCGGCCCCGATCGGCGCCTTCGGCGCCATGGCTTTCACCATCGGCAAATACGGCATCGGCTCGGTCGCCAACCTCGCCTTCCTGATCGCCACCTTCTACATCACCTCGCTCCTCTTCGTCTTCGTGGTGCTGGGTGCCGTCGCCAGATACAATGGCTTCTCGATCCTGGCGCTCATCCGCTACATCAAGGAGGAGCTGCTGCTCGTTCTTGGCACCTCGTCGTCCGAAGCGGCACTGCCGGGCCTGATGCAGAAAATGGAAAAGGCCGGCTGCAAGCGCTCGGTCGTTGGCCTTGTCATTCCGACCGGCTATTCGTTCAACCTCGACGGCACCAACATCTACATGACGCTCGCAGCCCTCTTCATCGCACAGGCGGTCGATATTCCGCTGTCGTTCGGTGATCAGCTACTTCTGCTGCTCGTCGCCATGCTGAGTTCCAAGGGTGCCGCCGGCATCACCGGCGCCGGCTTCATCACGCTTGCCGCCACGCTCTCGGTCGTGCCCTCCGTGCCGGTTGCCGGCATGGCGCTGATCCTCGGCATCGATCGTTTCATGTCGGAATGCCGCGCTCTGACCAACTTTGTTGGCAATGCCGTCGCCACCATCGTCGTCGCCCGCTGGGAAAACGAACTGGATGAGGCGAAGCTGAAGGAAGTGCTGAGCGGCACCGCGCCGGAAACGCTGATCGGGGAAACCGCTCTCCAGCCGGCCGAGTGATCTTCCAAGAGTAACGGCATCAATTCGGAGGCGTCGCTCTTTCAGCGGCGCTTCTTTTTGTGTTTGCCCGCCAGCCGCTACGCCCGCCGTTAAGTTCTAGCTCTTTTGCGCGGCGAACATCGGTCCGCCCTTGTGGGCGGGAAAGCCGTAGCCGTTGATCATGACCAGATCGATATCCCCGGGCCGCGCGGCGATACCCTCGGAGAGCAGCGCTTTCCCTTCATCGACCATCGCCGTGAGGAGACGGTTCATGATCTCCATCGCCGTGAAAGCCCGCGGAACGATGTTTTTTTCCGCCCGCGCCGCTTCGATCACTGCCGTCACCGCGGGATCAATCGTGCGCTCGCCGTTCGGGTAGGCGTACCAGCCAAGCCCATTCTTGCGGCCGAGGCGACCAGCTTCGCAGAGCCTGTCGGCGATCTCGACATAACGCTCCGCAGGATCGCGAGTCGCGGCCAGCCGTTTTCGGCGCGCCCAGGCGATTTCGAGGCCGGCCATGTCATTGACGGCGAAAATGCCCATCGGAAAGCCATAGGCCTCGAGCGCAGAATCGATCTGGTGCGGCAGGGCGCCGTCCTCGAGCATGAACTCCGCTTCTCGGCGATAGGCGGAGAAGATGCGGTTGCCGATAAAGCCCTCGGTGACGCCGCAGACGATAGCAAGCTTGCCGAGGCGCTTGACGAAGTTGAGTGCGCTCGCCAGCACGTCGGGCGCGGTTTTCGCGCAATCGACGACCTCCACGAGCCGCATGACATTGGCGGGTGAGAAGAAGTGCAGGCCGACCACGCGGGACGGATCGGCCGTTGCGGCCGCAATCGTATCGGGATCGAGATAGCTCGTGTTGGTCGCCAAGATAGCATCGGGCGCGACGATGCTGTCGAGCCTGCGAAACAGGTCCGTCTTGACGGAGAGGTCATCGAAAACGGCTTCCACGACGAGATCGGCCATTGCAAGGTCCTTCGCCTCGGCAGTCGCTTCGAGCCGGGCAAGGCATGCCTCACGCCCCTCCGCCGTCAGGCGCCTGGATTGCACGGCCTTGGCGAGAATGCCGGCGATACGCTCACGCCCACTGGCCGCGGCCTCTGGAGTCTGCTCCAGCGCGATGACGTGGTAACCGCTGGTAAGCGCCGAGACCACAATACCGGAGCCCATCAGCCCCGTGCCGACCACCCCGACGGTTTCGATCCGCCGCGGCGACACATCGGCGAGCGTTTCGACCTTCCCGGCGGCGCGCTCGGCAAAGAAGACGTGTCGCAGGGCTGCCGATTCCTCGGAATCGCGCAAACGCAGGAATGTGGCGCGCTCCTCCGCCAAGCCCTGTTCAAGGTCGCAGTGGCCTGCCGCCTTCACGAGTCGAACAGCTTCGACAGGGGCGCACTGGCCGCGGCTTTTGGCAACGACCTTTGCCTCCGCCATATCGACAGCGGCGGCATCCACGGCGGGAACGGTGATCCTGCCGGTGCGGCGAAGCGGTCGCCCGGCATTTTCACGCGCGGCTGCAATGGCCGCCGTCAGGGGATCGGCAGCGATGGCATCGGCGAGGCCGAGCGCCACGGCTTCGTCCGCCTTTGCCGTCCGTCCCGTACAGATGAGGTCGATAGCGGCAATCGTGCCGATCAGGCGCGGCAGCCTTTGTGTCCCGCCGGCGCCCGGAACGATGCCGAGCTTTACCTCCGGCAGGCCGAACGCAGCGTTCTCGCCGGCAATGCGGCCGTGGCAGGCGAGCGCGACCTCGCAACCGCCGCCAAGGGCTGCACCGGCCACGGCGCAGACGACGGGTTTCTCGAAAGCTTCGATCTGGTCGATCACGTCAGGCAGCGAGGGCGCGACCGGGGGCTTGCCAAACTCCCGGATATCCGCCCCGCCAACGAAGATGCGGCCCGTGCCCGAAATGACAAACCCGACGATATCGCGAGCGCCGGCGGCATAGTCCAGTGCCGCGACCAGACCGGACCGGACATGCGCCGAGAGGGCATTGACGGGCGGGTTGTCGATGGCAACGACAAGAACGTCCCCGTCCAGCCGGGCAGAAACACTCTCTGAAAATCGCATCTCGGCCATTGCCGCAAGCCTCATTCGGGGATGACGGCCGTGGCCTGGATTTCGATCTTGGCGCGGTCCTCGACCAGCGCGACCACCTGCATCGCCGCCATGGCAGGATAGTGCCTGCCGATGGTCTCGCGGTAGGCCTGGCCGATGCCGCGCAGGTTGCCGAGATATTCCTGCTTGTCGGTAAAATACCAGGTCATCGTGGTGATGTGGTGGGGTTCGGCGCCGCCTGCCGCAAGCACGGCGACGACGTTCTTCAGCGTCTGGCGTACCTGTTCGACAAAATCGTCGGTCTCGAATTCGGAGCGTTCGTTCCAGCCGATCTGGCCGCCGACGAAAAACGTGCGGCCCGTCGCCGCCACGCCGTTGGAATAGCCGATGGGCTTCGCCCAGCCTTCAGGTTGCAGGATGGTGTGCATGGGGCGTCTCCAGATGAGATGTCAGTGCGGCGCGGATATCGTCCGGCCAGGCGAGCGAGGCGTGGGTATCGAGCGAGGTGGCGACGATGCGGTGTTTGGCGGTCCAGAGCACGATGCCCCTCGCCGATACCGTATGGTCCATGTCGAGTGACGAACGGCCGACGCCATGCACCGCGAGCGCGAAATCCAGCTCGTCGCCCTGAAAGCCCGGGCGACGGAAGGTGAGGTCGAGGCGCACCGTCGGCACGCCGATGCGCAACTCGTCATTCATTGCCTTCCAGGGAAAGCCGAGCGAGGCGAAGAAGTCCTCCAGCACACCGACGAGGATGTTGAGGTAGGACGGGAAGTAGGCGATCCCCGAGGGGTCGCAATCCCCGAACCGCAATGGTTTTTTGATCGTGAACACGGTGGCCTCCCCTCTATCGCGTCGAGGTTTTCACCAGCTCGCGGCCGATGATGAGCTTTTGAACTTCGGTCGCGCCCTCGTAGATGCGTAGCGCCCGGATCTCCCGGTAGAGACGTTCGGTGATCTCGCCGGAGCGCACGCCGCGGCCACCGAAAAGCTGGAGCGCCTGGTCGATGACCCATTGCGCATTTTCCGTCGCCGTCATCTTCGCCATCGCGGCTTCGCGTGTCGTCGGCAGCTTCTGCACGTCGCGCTTCCAGGCGGTGCGGCAAGTGAGGAGGGCGGCGGCGTCTATCGCGGTCGCCATCTCGCCGAGTGTGCTTTGCGCCGTCGGCAGATCGGCCAGCGTTGCGCCGAACATCTTTCGATTTTTGGCGTGCGACACCGCTTCGTCGAGCGCCCGCCGTGCGAAACCAGTTGCGGCCGCCGCGACGGACGGGCGAAAAATATCGAGTGTGCGCATGGCGATTTTGAAGCCTTCGCCCGGGCTTCCAAGAAGCTGCGTGGCCGGGATACGGCAATTGTCGAAACGGATGCGGGCGAGCGGATGTGGCGCGATCGTCTCGATCCGCTCGGCAATCGTGAAGCCTGGCGTATCGGCGAAGACGACGAAGGCGGAGATGCCGCGTGTACCAGGCGCCTCGCCAGTGCGGGCGAAGACCGTGTAGACGTCGGCGATGCCGCCGTTCGAGATCCAGGTCTTTTCGCCGTCGAGCACGAAATCGTCCCCGTCGCGCCGCGCCGCACAGGCCAGGGCGGCGACATCCGATCCGGCATCGGGCTCGGACAGCGCGAAGGCGGAAATCCATTCGCCGGCTGCGACCTTGGGCAGGACAAGCTCCTTCAACGCTTGCGAACCGGAAAGACTGATTGCGCCCGTGCCGAGCCCCTGCATGGCGAAGGCGAAATCGGCAAGGCCATCGGCATAGGCCAGCGTCTCGCGAACGAGACAAAGCGCCCGGCTGTCGATCTCCTCGCTCGCACCGCCGAAGGCTTTTGGCACGCAGGGACGGAGAAGGCCGGCGGCACCAAGGGCTGTGACCAGTTGCCGGCAGGCGGCATCGACATCGCCGTGATCGACCTCATCGAGGCCGCCGCGGGCAACGAAGCCGTCGAGATCCGCAGCAAGGGCGCGGTGGGTCTCGTCGAAGAACGGCCAATCGAGATGATCGCGGGTCGGCGCCTTGCGTTCGGAGTGCATCTTCAGTTCCCCTCGAAGACGGGCTTTGCCTTGGCGGCGAAGGCCTCGAAGGCACGGCGGAAATCGCCGGTCGCCATGCAGATCGCCTGGGCCTGTGCTTCTGCCTCGATCATCTGGTCGATGCCCATCGCCCATTCCTGGTCGAGCATCTTTTTCGTCATCGCATGGGCGAACCACGGACCATCGGCGATCGTGCGGGCAAACTTTTGCGCTTCGGCGAGCAGCGTGTCGCGCTCGTGCAGGGCATTGTAAAAACCCCAGGCATGGCCTTCCGCCGCCGTCATGACCCGGCCGGTGAAGAGCAACTCAGCGGCACGGCCCTGGCCGATGATGCGGGGGAGAATACCGCAGGCGCCCATATCCGCGCCGGCAAGCCCGACGCGGGTGAACAGGAACGCTGTCTTCGCCTCCGGTGTTGCGACACGGAAATCGGCGGCCATCGCCAGAATGGCGCCGGCACCGGCGCAGATGCCGTCCACGGCCGCGATGATCGGTTGCGAGCAGGCGCGCATCTGGCGCACCAGTTCGCCGGTCATGCGGGTGAAGTCGAGAAGATCCGGCATGGCCATGCGCGTCAGCGGCTCGATGATCTCGAACACATCCCCGCCGGAGGAGAAATTGGCCCCGGCACCGGTCAACACGACCGCGCGGATATCGCTGGCGCGCGAAAGCGAGCGAAAGAGATCGCCAAGCTCTTCATAGCTTTCGAAGGTCAGCGGGTTCTTCTTGTCCGGGCGGTTGAGCGTGATCGTGGCGACGCGGCCGTCGACATCCGTTTCGAACAGGAAGTGTTTTGCCTCATGACCCTTGAAGGGACGTTTCTTGGCCTGCATGGGGTTGGTCATGTCGTCTATCCTCACAGAACTTCGCCGCCAGCCACCGCGATGGCCTGGCCGGTGATCGCGGTCGCCTTTTCCGAGACGAGCCAGGAAACGGTGTGGGCCACCTCGGCGGGCGTCACCAGCCGGCCCTGCGGATTGGCGCGGGCGAGGCTGGCGCGGGCGTCCTCGCGCGATCGGCCTGTCTTCTCGCTGATCGTGTCGAGCGCGCCATCGATCAACGGCGTGTCGGTGAAACCGGGGCAAACGGCGTTGACGGTGACGTCGGTGCGCGCCAGTTCCAGTGCCAGCGCCCGCGTCAGGCCGATGACGCCATGTTTGGAGGCGCAATAGGCCGAGACATAGGCGTAGCCGGTGAGGCCAGCGGTGCTGGCGACATTGACGATCCGGCCATTTCCGGCCCGGCGCACAGAGGTGAGTGCGGCCTGCGTTACCAGAAAAACGCCCGTCAGGTTGATGGAGAGAACCCGTTGCCAGAGCGCCAGATCGGTTTTCTCGAAGGGCGCGGACGGCGCCTCGCCAGCGCAATTGACGAGCACCGCGATGTCGCCGGCTTCAGCGATCGCCGCCGCAATGCCGCGCTCGACGGCAGCGGCGTCGCTGACGTCGAAGCCATCCCGGACAAAGGCCTCTCCGCCTGACGCACGGATCTCATCGCGCACGGCTTCCAGGGGGGCTGCGCGCCGGCCTGCGAGGCTCAGGGCATGGCCGTCGGCCGCGAGTGCCAGCGCGATTGCCTTGCCGATGCCGCTGCCGGCACCTGTGACGATGGCGTGTCGTCTGCTCATGGCTTGCCCGCCGTTGTTGTCGCGCGGGCGAGGTTGCTGACATATTGCCCGCGGGCGGAATGGTACTGCTTTGGCCAGGGCTGGGCGTCATAGCCGATCTTCGCCGCCTCGTGCAGGACGAAGGACGGATCCGCCAGATGCGGACGGGCGACGGCGCAGAGGTCCGCGCGGCCGGCCGCGATGATCGAGTTAGCATGGTCGGCCTCTGAAATCGCCCCTACGGCAATGGTCGGGACCTGGATTTCGTTGCGGATCTTGTCGGAGAACGGCGTCTGGAACAAGCGGCCATAGACCGGCTTTTCCTCCTTCACCACCTGTCCGGAAGAGCAGTCGATCATGTCGGCACCGGCGTCCTTGAACATTTTAGCGAAGATCGCCGCATCCTCGGGCGTGTTGCCGCCCTCGTGCCAGTCGTTGGTCGACAGGCGCACAGAGATCGGCTTGTCCTCAGGCCAGACCTTGCGGATGGCGTGGAACACTTCGAGCGGGAAGCGGGCTCGCGCCGCATGGTCACCACCATACGCGTCGGTGCGCCGGTTGGTCAGCGGCGAGAGAAAACTCGACAGCAGGTAGCCGTGTGCTGCGTGCAGCTCGAGGATGTCGAAGCCGATGTCGCGGGCCCGTTCGGCGGCTTGCACGAAGTCCTGAATGATACGGTCCATGTCCGCCCGGGTCATTTCACGCGGCGTCTGCGACTGGGCGAGATAGGGCACGGCCGAGGCGGACACCAAAGGCCATTCGCCTTCGGAGAGCGGCTGGTCGATGCCCTCCCAGGCCAGTTTCGTTGCGCCCTTGCGTCCGGCATGGCCGAGCTGGATGCCGATCTTGGCCGGCGTCTGGTGGTGGACGAAATCGACGATGCGTTTGAAGGCCTGTTGCTGGTCGTCGTTCCACAGGCCGAGGCAGCCGGGCGTGATGCGGGCATCGGCCGTCACGCAGGTCATTTCCGGAAAGATGAGGGCGGCACCGCCCATGGCGCGGGCGCCGAGATGCACCAAGTGAAAATCGCCCGGCATGCCATCCGTCGCCGAATACATCGCCATCGGCGACACCACGATGCGGTTACGCAGCGTCAGGCCACGAAGCTTGAACGGCGTGAACATCGGCGGGGGCACCGCACCGTTTGCTGCCGGTTCCGCACCCGCCCGCTCGGCGAACCAGCGCTCGAAGCCTTCGAGCCACACCTTGTCGCGCAGGCGAAGATTTTCGTGGCTGATGCGCTGCGAGCGGGTCAGCATCGAATACATGAACTGCTCGGGCTCCAGCGTATCGGCATAGCGTGTGCCGACGACCTCGAACCATTCCATGGCGTTGCGCGCCGCATTCTGGATGCGGGCGACATCGACGCGGCGCACCTCCTCGTAAGCCGCAAGCACGGCTGGGATGTGGGCCTTGTCGTGGCCGAGGATGTCGAATTGCCGGGTCAGCTCGATTGCATCGTCGATGGCAAGCTTGGTGCCCGAGCCGATGGCGAAATGGGCGGTATGGGCGCTGTCGCCCATCAGCACGACATGGCTGTTGCCGTTGAAATGGCTCCACTTTTCGCAGATCAGCCGGCCGAAATTCAGCCAGGCGGAGCCGCGCTGATGCCGCGCATTGGTCATCAGCTTGTGACCGTCCAGCGTGCCGGAAAAGAGCTTTTCGCAGAATTCGATGGACTGCTGCTGGTCCATCTGGTCGAGGCCGTGCGCCCTGTAGACGTCGTCCGTCGTCTCGACGATGAAGGTCGAGGTCGTGTCGTCGAAGCGATAGATATGCGACTGGAACCAGCCGTGTTCGGTGCGCTGGAAATCGAAGGTGAAGGCGTCGAACAGCTTGTTGGTGCCGAGCCAGATGTAGCGGTTCGGCCGCACGACCATGTCGGGCTGGAAGACCTCGGCATATTTGTTGCGAAGGCGCGAATTGACGCCATCCGACGCGATGATGAGGTCCGCATCGGCGAACTCCGCATCACTTTCGACGTCGCGCTCGAACAGCAGCTCGACGCCGAGTTCCAGGCAGCGATCCTGCAGGATGTTAAGCATCTTCCGGCGGCCGATGCCGACGAAGCCGTGGCCGGTCGTGCGGATCTTGCGGCCCTTGAACACCAGTTCGATGTCGTCCCAATGGTTGAAGGAGACCTCTATCGCCTCAGCCGTCTCGGGGTCCCACTGGCGCATCGACTGCATTGTCGCATCGGAAAACACCACGCCCCAGCCGAACGTATCGAAGGCGCGATTGCGCTCGACGACGGTGATGTGATGTTCCGGGTGCTGGCGCTTCATGAGCAGCGCAAAATAGAGCCCGGCAGGCCCACCACCGATACAGACGATCCGCATGTCGTTCTCCTCCCGAGGTCCGGCTGCGCGTGTCGCTTTCAAGACGCTGTCGGGGCGCCTCGGACTGCGAGAAGCAAGGTGGACCCGTTCGAGAGAAATTTCAAGCTTAAAATTGTTTTGGGCGAGCACGCACCTTTGACGGACGCGCCGCGTGGGAACGTTTCGCTTCAAAGGACGTCAGAAAAGGCGAAAAGGGCGTTTCAGGCGCCCTTGGCAAGCGAAGCCATGATGGAGCGCTTGAGCTTGGCAAGCTCGTCCATCAGCAGGCTGCCATCGTCTGGTGCGAGACCGGCAAAGAGGTCGGAGATCCAGTCGGCATGCCGGGCCGCCATCTTCTCGAATTCACCGCGGCCGAAGGGGGTGAGCGCAATGATCTGCACGCGCCGGTCGGTCGGGAGCGTCGTGCGGCTGAGATGCCCGCTCTCGGTCAGCCGCTCCACCAGAACCGTGATGTTGCCCGGCGAGACCATCATACGCTTGGAGACCTCACCGAGCACCATGCCATCCGGTGCGCGCTCAAGCTGGGCCATCAGGTCGAAGCGCGGCAGGGTCGAGTCGAATTCTTCCCTGAGCCGCCGCCGCACCTCGCTCTCGACCAGCGTCGAACACGTCAACAGCCGCAACCAGAGCCGCAGCTCGGCCCGGTGATCGTGCGGAGCCTCAAGGACCTTGGTTTCGCCATCCAGCCAGTCCGGCGCGATGTCGAACGTGTCGTCACCCGTCATTGCAAACGCCCGCTTTCTATACCGTCACCTTGTCTTCTAGAGATGTTTCCAGCGCTTGGACAGGCCGGACGTCGCGCCGTCATTTTGACGGCTGCGCCTGCAATGCGGGTAGAGAACCGCTGCCGTCCTCCGATTGCGCATAGACATTGACCGTAAAGCCGATGTGATCGGCCATCAGCGCCCGCGCGTGGTTGATGTTCCGGTCGAGCGCGGCCTCCATGAGTTCGGTGTGGTGCTCGATCGCCATGGCGTCACGCAGCGCGGCAACCGCCTCCTCATATCCCTCGCTCCTGCCCTCCGCGGCTCGCATTGCCGGGGCAAGGCTGAGGAACCGGTGGTGCCGGCGGAGCTGGTCGGAAATTGTCGCCTGGAAGCGCAGGAGCCAGTTGGACCGTGCCGCGCTGATCAGCGCGGCATGGAAGGCGGCGTGCCTCTCGTCCCACTCGTCAATTTCGCCTTCGGTAGCGCTTTCGACGACGAGTTTGCAGCGCGACAGCCGGTAATGCGCGGTGACGACCGCCGACTCCCATTCACTGCCGCCATTCTCGATCGCTTCCAGGAGAAGCGGGACCTCGACGACGAGACGGGCTCGGGTGAGATCCTCCAATTCCTCGCGCGAGACCGGCGCTACGGCAAAACCGCGATTGCTGATCGCCGTGACGAGCCCTTCTGCCTCCAGCCGCGACAGGGCCTCCCGGAGCGGCGTCCAGCCGATCTCATAGCGATCGCGCAGCGCGCTCAGCTTCATCGGCGCACCGGGCCTCAGCCGCGTCGCGAGAATGTCGCGCCGCAGAAGCCGGTAGGCGGATTCGGTTTTGGTCGATTGCTCCTGATCTTGCATCAAGTTCCCTTAACGCCTGCACCCAATGGACACAAATATATATAATCATGCGCCAATTTCAAAACTATATATATTTGTTTGACAAGAAAGCGTCCCGCCGCCATGATCCCTGCAAGCCGCTGAGGAACGGCGGCCGCTTGTCGTATCTGGGAGGATTTCATGAGCAGCCTGAAAAAGAATTGGATTTCCGGATTGTTGGTCGCTGGCGCTCTCGCATGGGGCGCAGGGGTAGCGGCCGCCGAGCCGATCCGTATCGGCATCGCCAACTTCGGCGAACACCCGCAGCTTGCCGCATCGATCGCCGGCTTCAAGAAGGCTCTGGCGGAAAACGGCTTCGTCGAGGGAACCGACGTCGTCTACAGCGAGAGCCACACCAATTTCGACGCATCGCTGGTGCCGCAGATGATCGCCAAGCTCCAGGCCGAACAGCCGAAGCTGATCTATACGATCACCACGCCCGTTTCGCAGATCGCCAAGAAGGCGCTCGCCGGCTCCGGCATTCCGGTCGTCTTCTCCGCCGTCACCGATCCGGTGGCCGCCAAGCTGGTGCCCTCCTGGAAGGCCGGTGATGAGGGCATGACCGGGGCGACGGACCTTCAGGACGTCGCCGCCGTGATGGAATTCACCCACAAGCTTCTGCCGAACGCCAAGCGCTTTGGCGTGCCCTACAATCCGGGCGAGGCGAACGACGCGGCGCTGCTTGAAAAGATCAAGGAAGCGGCACCAGCGGCCGGCTTCGAGGTGGTGGATGTCGGCGTCGACAATGTCAACGACATCCAGCAGCGCATCGCGTCCTTCGCGGGCAAGGCCGACGTGATCTATACGCCGGCCTCCAACCTGCTCCAGCCGGCAATCGCCGCCGTTTCGGCCGCCGCACGCCAGGCGCAGATCCCGATCGTCAACTCCGACGACGGTGCGGTGCGCGACGGTGTCGTTCCGGCGAGCTTTGCCGTGAACTACGAGCAGGTCGGCCTTGCCGCCGGCCGGATCGCCGCGGAAATCCTCAAGGGCAAGGACCCGAAGTCCATCGCCCCGTGGCGCCCGGCCTATGAGGACCACAAGCCGCTGATCTCGAAGAAGACGCTCGCCGCCTTCGGTCTCGAAGTGCCGGCCTCGCTCGCCGATTGTGGTTGCCTGATCGACTGATCTGCGAACCGGTGGCGGCGCGACAAGCGCCGTCACCCAACAATAAAGGGGGGAAGCCAATGCTGGAAATCCGGTCAGCCCGCAAGGTATTCTACAAGGGACAGGCAGATGAGAAGACCGCGCTGAACGATCTCTCTCTGCGGCTTGAAACAGGTGAATTCGGCGTCGTCATCGGATCGAATGGCGCCGGCAAGAGCAGCATGCTCAATGCCATTTCCGGAGCACTCGTCCTCGATACCGGCAAGGTCCTCATCAACGGCGACGACGTGACGGCCATGCCCGTGCACAAACGCGCGATCAGGCTCGCACGCGTGTTCCAGGATCCGATGAAGGGCACCGCGGCCTCGATGACGGTGGCGGAAAACATGCTGCTGGCCGATCTCCGGAGCAACAAGCGGACACTCCGACGCGGCCTCAATCCGGCACGGCTGGCTTCCTACAAGGAGCGCCTGTCGCTGCTCGGCCTCGGGCTTGAAAACCGTCTCGATACGCGGGTGGAACTGCTTTCGGGCGGCCAGCGGCAATCGCTGTCGCTGATTATGGCTGTCGGCGGTTCACCGGAACTGCTGCTGCTCGACGAGCACACCGCGGCGCTCGATCCGCGCACCGCCGACATCGTCATGCAGGCGACCATCCGAGCCGTCGAGGCCCTGAAGCTGACGACGCTGATGGTGACGCACAACATGCAGCACGCCGTGGATTTCGGCCACCGGGTCATCATGCTCGATGCCGGCCGCGTGCGCCTCGAAATCGCCGGCGGGGAGAAAACCGCGATCACTGTCCCGGACCTGATCGGCCATTTCTCCGTCAAAACCGACCGCATGTTTCTGGCGAGCTGACGACCATGGATTTTCTTCAAAACACCGTCGCGAGCTTCATCGCACTCGTTCCCGTCACACTGGCGCAGAGCCTCATCCTCGCCTTCGTCGTGCTCGGCATCATGATCCCCTTCCGCATGCTGAGCTTTCCGGACCTGACCAGCGAAGGCGCGTTCCCGCTTGGCGGCTGCGTCTGCGGCGTACTCATGGCGGCCGGCATGTCACCGCTCCCGGCGATCCTGATTGCGCTCATTGCCGGCTTCGTCGCCGGCTGCTGTACGGCTTTCATCCACCTGCGCTTCCGGATCCACACGCTGCTCGCCGGCATCCTGATGATGACGATGCTCTATTCGATCAACCTGCGCATCATGGGCCGCTCGAACCTCTCGGTCTTCGGCTCGACGACGGTATTCGACTGGCTGCCCTTCCTGCAGCCCGGTTTTCCGGCAAGCAAGATCGTCATGGCCGGCGCATTCGGCCTCCTCGTCTTCGTGTTGTTGCTGTATTTCTTCCGCACCGAGAAGGGCACGGCGGTTCGTGCCGTCGGGGCCAATCCCGATATGGCCGAGGCGCAGGGCATCAATGTCTGGCTGGCGACGATCGGCGGCGTCGGACTTGCTGGCGCCTTCTCGGCGGCCGGCGGCGCGCTGATGGTGCAGTCGCAGGGTTTTGCCGACGTCAATATGGGTCTCGGCATCCTGATCAACGGGCTAGCCGCCCTGATGATCGGCGAGGCGATCGTCGGCAAGAGTAGCGTGCCGCGCCAGCTCGCCGCCCCCTTTGTCGGTGCCATCGTCTACTACCAACTTGTCTCCTTCTGCCTCGCCGCCGGCATGCCGCCGCCGGACCTGAAGCTGGCGACGGGCCTGTTCGTTCTGGCCATGCTGGCCCTGCCGAGCCTCAAGCGCAGCCGCGGGCCGGCACCCGCCCGCGAAACCGTTCGCGAATAATCCAAGGACCATCCGATGACTGCACTTCCCGATTTCACTCAGATCGAGGCCATGGATGCGGCCGATGGGCTGCGTTCCATGCGTGAACGCTTCATCCTGCCGCCGGGCCTCGTCTATCTCGACGGAAATTCGCTGGGCGTCGCCTCGCATGCCGCCTTCGCCGAGCTGCAGAAGGCGGCGACGGAAGAATGGGGGCAGGACCTCATCCGTAGCTGGAACACGGCCGGCTGGTTCGACATGCCACTGACGCTTGGCGATCGCGTCGGGCGGCTGATTGGCGCCGCCGCCGGCCAGACGGTCGTCTGCGACACGACGTCGATCAACATCTACAAGGCCCTGCACGCCGCGATGGCGCTTCGGCCGGACCGCTCGGTCATCG
Organism: Shinella sp.; assembly: GCF_052438155.1. Classification (NCBI taxonomy): domain Bacteria; kingdom Pseudomonadati; phylum Pseudomonadota; class Alphaproteobacteria; order Hyphomicrobiales; family Rhizobiaceae; genus Shinella; species Shinella sp. The sequence continues at coordinate 85,770 of NZ_JBQVPI010000020.1, forward strand.
TCAGCGAAGGTGGCAGCTTTCCGACCGATATCTACATGGCCGAGGGCGTGGTTTCGACCCGTCCGGGCGCTTCGCTGCGTCTCGAAGGCGTGGATGCGCCTGATATCGAGGATCTGATCGACGGCAGCGTCGCCGTGGTTCTCGTCAACCACGTCAACTACAAGTCCGGCGAGTTGCGGGACATGGCGGCGCTGACGCAGAAGGCCCATGAGAACGGCGCGCTCATCATCTGGGACCTCTGCCACACGGCGGGCGCCCTGCCGGTCGATCTCGACGGTGCGAATGTCGATTTCGCCGTCGGCTGCACCTACAAATACCTGAATGGCGGCCCCGGAGCGCCGGCCTTCATCTACGCCGCCGAACGGCACCACGGGAACATCCGCCAGCCGCTCAGCGGCTGGTGGGGCCATGCGCGCCCGTTCGCCTTCGAAACGCACTATGCGGCTGGCGAAGGCATCCGCCGTTTCCTCTGCGGCACGCAGCCGATCCTGTCGCTTCGCGCATTAAAGGGCGCACTCGACATCTGGGACGAGGTCGACATGGCCGCGCTGCGCGAAAAGAGCCTCGGCCTCACCGATCTCTTCATTGCGCTCGTCGAAGAAAAATGCGCCGGCCATGGGCTCGAACTGGAAAGCCCACGCGACCGCGCAAAACGCGGCAGCCAGGTGTCGTTCAGCCATTCGAACGCCTATGAGATCATGCAGGCACTGATTGCCCGTGGCGTGATCGGCGATTTTCGTGCCCCCTCGACCCTGCGCTTCGGCTTCACGCCGCTCTATGTCAGCTATGCGGACGTGTGGCAGGCCGTCGTGATCCTCGAAGATATTTTGCGCACCGGCACATGGCAGGATGCACGCTTTGCCGTCCGGGCCGCCGTGACCTGATTTTGCGACTGCGGGCGGTCTCCGCCCGCAGTTTCTCAACAGAGGATATCGGGAGGCCTTTCGTCATGACCGAACCACACCGCCCGACCCTCGACGAGATCGCCGAGGCGCGTTTGCGCCTCGCGCCGCACCTGGCCCGCACGCCGCTCGTCAGGCTCGACCTCGGCTTCCCGGACCGAACAATCTTCCTGAAGCTGGAAACCTTGTCGCCGATCGGCGCCTTCAAGCTCCGGCCGGCTTTGAATGCCCTGTTGTCGCGTGATCGCTCGGCGCTCAGCAAAGGCGTCGCGGTCACCAGTTCCGGCAATATGGCTTATGGCATGGCCTGGGCCGCACGCCGCGCCGGCGTGCCGATGGTGGCCTACATGTATCGCGGGGCGCCGCAGACCAAGATCGACGGTGTGCGGAGCCTCGGCGGCGAGGTGCGCTTTGTCAGCGCGCAAACCTGGTGGGACTACATTGTCGGTGCGGACCGGCCGGCTGCGCCGGAATTGCTGATCAACCCGGTGACCGACCAGGCAGTGTTGGCCGGCAATGGCTCGATCGGCGTGGAAATCGTCGAGGACCTGCCTGGCGTCGATGTGGTGCTCACGCCATATGGCGGCGGCAGCATGACCACCGGGGTCGCCAGCGCGGTCAAGGCCGTGTCCCGGCGGGTGCGCGTCTTTGCGGTCGAGGACGACAGCGCCGACCCGGTTGGCGCCGCGCTTGCAGCCGGCAAAATCGTCACGGTGGAAACCCGTCCGTCCTTCATCAAGAGTATCGGCGGTCCGTCGCTGGTCCCGCAGCTCTGGCCCGTCGCACGCGAGCTGATCGACGGCGCCATTGCCATCAGTCCCGCCGAGGTGGCCGATGCGATGCGGCTATTGTTCAGGAAGGCCAAGGTCGTCGCCGAAGGCGCGGGCGCAGCTTCGCTCGCCGCCGCGATCGCGCGGCCCGATCTGACGGGCAACATCGTCTGCGTCATCTCCGGCGGCAATATCGATGCGGAGGCCTATTCCGTGGTGCTCGGCGGCGGCATTCCGGCCGCCTGAGCAAGCGTCAGACCCCGAGATAGCGGTCCTGAAGCTCCGGCGTCAGCGCCGCCGGCGCGCCCTCGAAGACAGTCGCGCCCTTTTCCAGCACAAAGCACCGGTCCGCCACCGGCAGCAGCTCCGAAAGCGTCTTGTCGACGACGAGGATCGACTGGCCGGCGGCCTTCAGCTTGCGGATCGCCGACCAGATGTCCTGCCGAATAACCGGCGCAAGGCCCTCGGTTGCCTCGTCGAGGATGAGGAGGCGCGGATTGGTCATCAGGGCACGGCCGACGGCAAGCATCTGCTGCTCACCGCCGGAAAGCGTGCGGGCATGTTGGTCGCGCCGCTCGCCAAGGCGGGGGAAGAGGTCTATGACCTTCGCAAAAGTCCACTCGCTACCGCGGGCCGTGGCGACGAGATTTTCCATCACCGTCAGGTTGGGAAAGCAGCGCCGTCCCTCCGGCACGAGGCCGAGGCCGAGCCTGGCGATGCGGTGCGGCCGCATGCCGAAGATGGCTTTGCCGCCAAAGCTGATGGCGCCAGCGCGCGGGCGCACGAGACCGATGATCGAGTTGATCGTCGTCGTCTTGCCCATGCCGTTGCGCCCCATAAGCGCGACGACTTCGCCTTCCCTTATGTCGAGATCGACGCCGAAGAGCGCCTGAGAGGCGCCATAGAAGGTTTCGAGGCCTTTGAGATCAAGGAGGGTCACGCGGCTTCTCCCAGATAGGCGCGGCGCACTTCGGGGTTGCTGCGGATTTCATCGACCGTGCCCGTTGCGATGATGCGGCCGTAGACCAGCACCGAGATCCGGTCTGCCAGCGCAAAGACCGCATCCATGTCGTGCTCCACCAGCAGCATCGGCGCTTCGTGGCGCAGGCCATCGAGAAACGACGTCAGCTGCTTGGAGCCTTCCGGTCCCATGCCCGCCATGGGTTCGTCGAAGAGAAAGGCTTTTGGCGACAGTGCAAGCGCTATGGCGATTTCGAGCTGCCGGCGCTCGCCGTGTGATAGCTCCGCGGCCGGTATGTGGGCGCGGCCGGCAAGACCGACGCGCTCCAGCATGGCCATTGCGGGGTCGATCAGGCTCCGGTCGCTCGCCACCTGCCGGAAGAACCGGAAGCTGCTGCCCTCCTTCGCCTGCACGGCCAGCATGACATTGCGAAGGGCGGAAAATTCCTGCGCCAGCGAGGAGATCTGGAAGCTGCGGGCAAGCCCGAGCCTTGCCCGCGCCGCCATGTCGAGCCCGCCGATATCCTGGCCGAGAAAGCGGATCGTGCCGCTGTCGGCCGCAAGCGAGCCGGCGATCTGGTGGATGAGCGTGCTCTTGCCGGCACCGTTCGGGCCGATCAGCGCGTGGATCTGGCCGGGGTAAAGGTCGAGGCTCACCCCGTCCGTTGCCTTCAGCGCGTTGAAGGATTTGCGCAGGTCGCGGATTTCGAGAATGGGCTCAGACATGGCGCGGCTTTCTCGAGACGAGGCCCAAAAAACCGCCGCGCGCAAAAAGCACGATGCCGAGCAGGATGAGGCCGAGGAAGAACTGCCAGCGCTCGGTGATGCCGCCGAGCACATATTCGAGGCAGACGAAGATCATCGCGCCGGCGACGGGGCCGAACAGCCGTCCCTTGCCGCCAAGAATGATGAGAACCATGAGTTCACCCGACATGTGCCAGGAGAGCATCGACGGGCCGACGAAGCGGTTGAGATCGGCATAGAGCGCACCGGCAAGGCCGGTGATCATCGCCGAAAGCGTGAAGGCGACGAGCCGAATCTGGAAGGGCGGGATGCCGACCGCAGCAAGGCGTACCCCGTTCTGCCGTGCCGCTTGCAGGGCGCTGCCGAAGCGCGAGCCCTCGACGAGGCGAAACAGCAGGAGCATCGCCATGAGCACCGCAAAGCAGATCAGGAAATAGGGTAGCGGTTGCGCGGTATTGATGCCGGGAAAGGCGTTGCGCACATAGATCGACAGGCCGTCCTCGCCGCCATAGGCCGGCCAGGAGATGGCGAAATAATAGATCATCTGCGCGAAGGCGAGCGTGATCATGATGAAATAGACGCCCATCGTGCGCAAGCTGATCGCGCCGATCGGCAGGGCGACGAGCCCGGCGACCATGACCGCCACCAGCCAGATCAATGGCATCGAGGTCGTACCAGGAATGCCGGCGAAGAGCGGCTCGGCGTTGAACGCGTGGGTCGCCAGAATGCCGGCGACATAGCCGCCAAGACCGAAGAAGGCAGCATGCCCGAAGGAGAGCAGCCCGCCGAGCCCGAGCGCCAGGTTGAGGCCGACAGCGGCGAGCGCCAGCACGACGACGCGGGTGGCGAGTGTCACATAGAAGGGTTCGCCCATGCCGGCCGCGATGAGCGGCAGGCCGAGAAGAAGGAGGGCGATGATGAGGTTGACGGTGGTTTCGCGGTTCATCGTCGAGGCCTCACGACTGGGTCGCGAACAGGCCGCTCGGCCTGAAAGCGAGAATGAGGGCCATGACGACATAGATCAGCATGGAGGCCACTGCTGCGCCGATCGTGGTGGCCTGTGCGGCCGGCATGGTCAGCGCGAGAAGCGAGGGCAACAGGAAGCGCCCCATCGTATCGACGACGCCGACGATGACCGCGCCGACGAGCGCGCCCTTGATGGAGCCTATGCCACCGATGACGATGACGACGAAGGCGAGGATGAGCACCGGCTCGCCCATGCCGACCTGAACCGATTGGAGCGCGCCGACCAGCGCACCGGCAAGCCCGGCGAGTGCGGCACCGAGCGCGAAAACCACCGTATAGAGCGTGCTGATATCGACGCCGAGGGCAGCGATCATCTCCCGGTCGGATTCTCCGGCGCGAATACGCATGCCGAGCCGTGTCCGGGAAATAAGGAGATAAAGACCGACGGCCACCGCAATGCCGACGGCGATGATGGCAAGCCGATAGAGCTGGTACTGACCGCCGCCCGGCAGCGGCACCGCGCCTTGAAGCTGTTTGGGAATATCGAGATAGAGCGGGAACGAACCGAAAAGCCAGCGCGCGCCTTCGGATAGAATGAGGATCAGCGCGAAGGTGGCGAGCACCTGGTCGAGATGGTCGCGGTCGTAGAGCCTTCGGATCACGGCGACCTCGATCAGGGCGCCGACACCGGCGGCGGCGACAAGGCTGGCGATGAGGCCCAGCCAAAAGGAGCCGGTGGCGGCCGCGACCGTGGCGCAGGCGAAGGCGCCGATCATATAGAGCGAGCCGTGGGCCAGGTTGATGAGGCCCATGACGCCGAAAATCAGCGTCAGGCCGGCGGCCATCAGAAACAGCATCACACCGAGCTGAAGGCCGTTGAGCAATTGTTCGATCAGGAGTGCGGTGAACACAGCGTCGGTCCGGGCTTGGGGTTAGAGCAATTGCAGCAAAAGTGCGCAGCGGTTTTGCGTGTCGCGAATTGCGCCAAAACAAGGTGTCAGAGCGTTTTCGCGATTCGACGAAAAGCGGAAATGCTCCAGGAGCGCGTTGAGCATCGCCCGGGCGCCAGCAAAAGGCGGGCGCCCGGGCGTTCAGACGTCAAACGGCGTTACAGGCCGCACTGGTCGGCGTAGGCGTCCTTGTGATTTTCGAAGGCGGTCGCGACGATCTTGTTGGTCAGCACGTCGCCATCCTTCACCACTTCGCGCACATAGATGTTCTGGATCGGGTGCTGGTTCTTGTTGAAGGAGAACGTGCCTCGCACCGACTTGAAGTCGGCTGCCTTCAGCGCTGCGCGGAAGGCGTCCTTGTCCTTGACGCTCGCCTTGGAAAGTGCCGAGAGGATGAGGTTTGCCGTATCCCAGCTCTGCGCCGCATAGACCGACGGCAGGCGGTTGTATTCGGCCTTGAAGCTTTCGACGAAGGCCTTGCTGGTCTCGTTGTCGAGGTCCGGCGACCAGCTGGCGGAATTCTTCACGCCAAGTGCTGCATCACCGATAGCCGGCAGCACGTCCTGGTCAAAGGAGAAGCCCGGCCCCATGACCGGAATGCCGACGCCCGACTGGGCATATTGCTTCATGAAGGCGATGCCCATGCCGCCGGGCAGGAAGAAGTAGACGGAATCGGCACCCGACGCACGGATCTGTGCGATTTCGGCCGCGTAGTCCGTCTGGCCGACCTGGGTATAGATCTCGCCGGCAAGACTGCCTTTGTAGAAGCGCTTGAAGCCGGTCAGCGCATCCTTACCGGCCGGATAGTTGGGCGCGAGGATGAACGAGTTCTTGTAATCCTTGTTGGCATATTCACCCATGCCTTCGTGGAAATTGTCGTTCTGATAAGCGACGTTAAAGTAGTTCGCATTGCAGTTCGCACCGGCCAGCGCCGAGGGGCCGGCGTTCGGCGAAAGGTAGATGACGTCCTGCGCCACCGTGTTCGGCACGACAGCCATGGCGAGGTTCGACCAGATGATGCCGGTCATCAGGTCGACCTTGTCGCCCTGGATCATCTTTTCCGCGATCTGCACGGCCAGTTCCGGCTTCTGGGCGTCGTCCTCGATCACGAGTTCCACGTCCTTGTTGCCCGATTGCTTGATGGCGAGCGTGAAGGCGTCGCGCATGTCGATGCCGAGGCCCGCGCCACCGCCCGAAAGCGTGGTGATGACGCCGATCTTTACCGGCTCGGCATAGGCGAGGCTGGATGTCGCGAGCGAAAGGCCAAAGAGGCTTGCTGCCAGAATGCGGTTCATGCTGTTCTCCTCATATAGTTTGGTTTTTATCGTGTTCTATCAAAGGTCTGTACGAACATGCCATAGCTCGGGGAAGAGTTCCACTTCCAGCATTTTCTTGAGGTAGGATGCGCCGGATGTCCCACCCGTGCCGCGCTTGAAGCCGATAATGCGTTCGACGGTGGTGACGTGGTTGAAGCGCCAGCGCCGGAAATAATCCTCGAAATCGACCAGCTTTTCCGCAAGCTCGTAGAGCATCCAATAACGCTGCGGATTGCGATAGACGGTCTGCCAGGCCGCAAAGACCTTGTCATTCTCGACGCGCGTCTCGCGCCAGTCGCTGCGCTCCGCCTCGTCGCCAATGTCGAAGCCGTTGCGGCCGAGAAGCCGGATCGCCTCGTCGTAGAGCGAGGGAGCGGCGAGGATCGCCTCCAGCTTTTCCATGATATCGGGGCGATGCGCGTGCGGGCGCAGCATGGCGAGGTTGCGGTTGCCGGCCAGGAACTCGATTGCCCGGTACTGCCAGGACTGGAAGCCCGAGGACTGCCCGAGCGAATCCCGGAACTCAGTATATTCGCTTGGCGTCATCGTGCGCAGCACGTCCCAGGCGCTGTTGAGCTGCTCGAAAATGCGGGCGACACGCGACAGCATCTTGAAGGCGGGCTCCAGCCGGTCCGCCCGCAGCGACCGTATCGCCGAGCTGATCTCATGCAAGGCAAGCTTCATCCACAGCTCGGAGGTCTGATGCTGGATGATGAACAGCATCTCGTCATGCGCGTCCGACAGCGGCGCCTGCGCGGTCAGCACCTTCTCCAGCTTGAGATAGTCGCTATAGGACATGCGTTCTTCGAACGACATCTGCGCGCCTTCCGTGGAAGGGTCGTACGGTTTGCTCATCTTAGTGCTCCGTGCGCAGGCGAAAACGCTGGATCTTGCCGGTTGGCGTCTTCGGCAGGGCATCCAGGAATTTCACTGAGCGTGGGTATTTATAGGGGGCGATCATCGCCTTCACATGGTCCTGCAGGCGCTTGATCGTCGCCTCGTCGGCCGAAACGCCGGCCACCAGCACGACATGGGCCTCGACGATCTGGCCGCGTTCCCCATCGGCCGCGCCGATCACGGCGCATTCCGCCACGTCCGCATGGGCGATCAGCGCTGCCTCCACTTCGGGGCCGGCGATGTTGTAACCGGCGCTGATGATCATGTCGTCGGAGCGGGCGGCGAAGTGAAAAAAGCCGTCCTCGTCCTGCAGGAAGGCGTCGCCCGTGAGGTTCCAGCCGTCGCGCACATAGTCGCGCTGGCGGGCATCGGCCATGTAGCGGCAGCCGGTCGGGCCGCGCACCGCAAGCTTGCCGACCGTGCCGCGCGGCACTTCGCGCATGTCCTCGTCGACGATCCGCGCCTCGTAACCGCCCACGGGTTTGCCGGTCGAGGCCGCCTTGCGGTCTTCAAAACGGTTGGAAATGAAGATGTGCAGCATTTCGGTGGCGCCGATGCCGTCGAGGATGGGCTTTCCGGTCTTTTGCGTCCATTCTTCGAAGACAGGCCCGGGCAGCGTCTCGCCGGCGGAGATGGCAACGCGTAGCGACGAGAGGTCCGCGCCGGCATCCATCGCCTTCAGCATGGCGCGGTAGGCGGTGGGGGCGGTAAACGAGATCGTCGCCTTGTAGGTCTCGATGATCTCCACCATCAGCGCCGGCGTCGCCTGTTCGAGCAGCGTCGCGGCCGCGCCGAAGCGCAGCGGGAAGATCGCAAGGCCACCGAGGCCGAAGGTGAAGGCGAGCGGCGGCGAGCCGACGAAGACGTCTTCGGGCGTTACCGCGAGGACTTCTTTGGCATAGCCGTCGGCAATTGCCATCAGGTCGCGGTGAAAATGCATGGTCACTTTCGGCACGCCCGTGGTGCCGGATGTGAAGCCGAGCAGCGCCACGTCGTCGCGGCCCGTCCGCACGGCGTCGAAGGTGACCGGTTTGTCGAGGGCGACACGGTCGAGTTCGGCGTCATGGTTCGCGGTTCCGTCGAAACCGATGACCTGTTTGAGATAACGGCTGTCCTTGGCGCAAGCGATCATCTCGTCCATCAGCCGCGTGTCGCAGAGCGCCACGCTGATTTCGGCCTTGTCGACGATCTTGGCGAGTTCCCCGGCGCGCAGCATCGGCATCGTATTGACGACGACGGCGCCTGCCTTGGTGGCGGCGAGCCAGCAGGCGACCATGGCCGGATTGTTGGCCGAGCGAATGAGAACACGGTTGCCGGGCTTCACGCCGTAATTTTCGACGAGCGCATGCGCCAGCCGGTTCGTCCAGTCGGAGAGTTCCTTGTAGGTGCGCCGCCGCCCGTTGCCGATCAGCGCCGTGCGGTCGCCGACGCCTTTGGCGACCATCGCATCCGTCAGTTCCACGGCGGCGTTGAGATAGTCCGGATAGTCGAAGCCGTCGAGCAGGAAATCCGGCCACTCCCCCGGCGGCGGCAGGTTGTCGCGGGTGAACGTATCGACATGGGCGGTCGGTCCAAGCATGTGCGGCTATTCCCCTGTTGCTGTCCTGCCTGGCACCCAGGCACGGTCAAAGCCGACGAGATGGTGTGTGGTCGCGCAGCGGCGCTCGGCCGGGCATGGCGTTGCCGGCTCGCGTCGTTGCGCAGGAAATGTATCGATGGTGATGGGCACAGCGAAGACCTCCACTTCTGCGCTGAACATGGATCAGCATTGCATCTGTCAAAAATTATTTCAAGCATAAAGTTTCTTGCCCGATGGCATTGCCTTTGGACGCTGTCCGGGCGATTGCTATGCCGCTGGCCGCATGAACGGGAGGAGTGCAGCGATGCTGGAATACCGCATTTCGGATTGGGACGACGCCTATGCCAATGGCGTGAACATCGCGCGCAGCGACCGCTGGCCGGAGGCCTGGATCAAGCCCGCCGACGCCTTCCGAGACGCATTGCTTTCCGCCGGGCGCGCAAAACTCGACCTTGCCTATGGCGAGCGGCCGCGCAATCGCATGGATCTGTTTCTCCCGGACGGCTCGGCCAAGGGTCTGGTCGTTTTCGTGCATGGTGGCTTCTGGTTGCAGACCGACAAGAGCGTCTGGTCGCATCTCGCCGCCGGCGCTGTCGCGAGTAGTTACGCCGTTGCCATGCCGTCCTACACGCTGTGCCCGGAAGTTCGCATCGGGCAGATTGTGACGGAAGTCGCAGCCGCCATCGGGGAAGCCGCAAAGCGCGTCGAGGGCCCGCTGATGCTGACCGGGCATTCCGCCGGCGGGCATCTCGCCAGCCGGATGGTCACGGCGACGTCGCCTCTTGCACCGCACGTTCAGCAGCGCATCCGCAACGTCGTCTCCATTTCCGGCCTGCATGACCTGCGCCCGCTTCTATCCACCACCATGAATGAAAAGCTTGCCCTCGACGAGGCAGAGGCGATGGCGGAAAGCCCGGCGCTGCTGCGGCCGATGGAAAATGCCCGCATCACCTGCTGGGCCGGCGCCAGCGAACGCGCCGAATTCCTGCGCCAGAATGCCTTGCTCGCCAACATCTGGACGGGGCTGGGCGCGACCACCGCAACGGTCGTCGAACCGAACAAGCACCACTTCGACGTTCTCGATGGTCTCACAGACGCGGCACACCCAATGACACGGACCCTGCTGTCGGTGTGACCGCTTCGTTGGAAAGAAGGATGTGTCGTCGTGTTCCAGCCGACGCCTTTCGGCGTCTGCGCATGTATGGATGCCACGGGTGTTGTCACATAAACGAGGTGTCAGTGAGTTTGGCATGGAGATGGCGGCATGAAGAGTTCTGCCATCAGCTACAAGCGTCCCCGTTTCCCGCGACAGATCATCTCGCATGCGGTCTGGCTGTATTTCAGGTTTCCTCTCAGCCTACGCCTTGTCGAGGAAATGCTGCTGGAGCGCGGAATTGCCGTCTCGTATGAAACAGTCCGGCGATGGGGTCGGAAATTCGGACCGCCTCCGCAAAGCAACTCCGTCGCAGCCGGCCGTCGCGCCGGGA
>NZ_JBQVPI010000021.1:0-32647 GCF_052438155.1 Shinella sp.
ATATGTACGTGTCGCCCGCCGCGTCCCCGGTATTGGTTGCCGGGCTGAGGAGGGCCGCTATGACGCCGGCGGTGGCCGTTGCATAGGAGGCACGGTCGCTGCCCGCAGCGCCGTCAAGTTTATCCGCGCCCGTGCCGCCGATCAGGATGTCGTTGCCACCCTGCCCGAACAGGCTGTCATTGCCGCCCAGGCCGAGAATGATGTCGTTTCCAAGGCCACCGATGATGCTGTTGACGCTGTTGGCACCGGTCAGCGTGTCGTTGAATTTGGAGCCGGTGAGGTTTTCGATCGATGTGTACGTGTCACCCGCCGCATCCCCGGTATTGGTTGCCGGGTTGAGGAGGGACGCGATCACGCTGGCCGTGGCCGTCGCATAGGAGGCAAAGTCGCTGCCGACACCGCCTTCAAGGTTATCCGCACCCGTGCCGCCGATCAGAGTGTCGGCACCGTCCTGTCCGGACAGATTGTCATTGCCGCCGAGCCCCAAAAGGACGTCGGCGCCTGTGCCGCCGATGATGCTGTTGATACCGGCGTCGCCCGTCAACAAATCGTTGAAGGCCGAGCCGGTTAGATTTTCAATCGAAGAGTATGTGTCGCCTGCGGCCTCGCCAGTGTTGCCGGCCGGGGTTGTCAGGCTTGCGACCACGGCAGCTATCGCGTTGGCATAGGTGACGCGATCGGAACCGCTTCCGCCAGACAGAAGATCGCCGCCTGCGCCGCCATCGAGCAGGTCGTCGCCGCCTGCGCCAAACAATTCATCACGCACCGACGTACCGCGCATCGTTTCACTGTCATCGTCACCGAGGATGATCAATTGATCCGCTTCGCCGACGTTCGGATTGAAATCCTGCACCTGGAATTGCGACAGGTCGACGGAGGTCGCGTTGAGCATTTCGACTCGGAAACGGTCAGGCGTACCAACCGCCGCAAAATCGACAACAAGATTGGCGGCAAGGCCGGCACCGATCTGGTCGGCTCGGACGACGACAAGCTTTGCTGGTGCCGCAGCCTCGAACTCGATTTCGTCTATGGAGACGACAGTCGTGTTGACGAGGCTGATGTCGCCGGTGGCCAGGATGCGGTCGGCATCGGCGCCACCGTCGATTGTGTCATTGGTGAAGGCATCTAGGCCGCCACCGCGGAACGTATCATTGCCGGCATTGCCGGATGCGATGTCACGCAGGGAATCGATCTGGATCAAGTCGCTTGCACCGTCGCTGATGCTGGTGCGGGTCACCTGGTTGACCTCGCCAGTGATCCGGCCACCACTGCCGTCGGTGTCGCCGGCATCCTGCCATACGGTGATGAATTTGCCGTTTTGCAGCATGCCGAGGGCGGAAAGAACGTCACGGTCCGCGCCTTCCGCAGCGATCGCAAATTCGCCTGCCAGGTTGGCCGACAGCGCATTGCCGTTCTGATCGAAGATGCGGGCAAAGATATCGTCGGTGGTGGCGTTGAAAGGCTTCGTCCAACTGACGACGATGAAGCCGTTCGATAGGACCGTGATGTCAGGCTCGACTTCATCAACGGTGCTCGTGGTGTTGACCTTGATGAAGCCGGTCTGGGAGACGCCATTGGCGTTGAAAATATCGAGCGTGATGCCGTTGCCCAGAGTACCGCCTTCGCCCCAGCCGGAATCCGTATAGACTACGGCCCAATTGCCGTTCGGTAGCGCGGTCAATGCCGACTGCGTGTTGTCGCCGAAACTGTCGATCAGGAAGTCGGCCGTGCGTACCGTGCCGTCGGCGTTGTAGATCACCGCCCTGAGTGGCTGGTTGGCAGGATTGGTGTCGGTATAAGTGACAACGAAGCCACCATCGGCCAGCCCGACAATGGAAGCATCATTCTGGGTGCCGGCCGTTGCGACGGTGTTAACCTGGGTGAAGCCACCCAGTTGGCCGCCTGCCGCATTGTAGCGACCGACGAAGATGTTGCCGCCAAACGTAAAGCTAATGGCAAAGCCGCCGCCGGTGAGCGCGCTGGTGACCGGATCTTCGAAAGAGATCGACGAGCCACTCAGTGTCAGTTCGCCGCCGACAGCGTTGCCGTTCTGGTCGAAGATGCGGCCGAGCATGGCGGTTTCGGCGGGATTATTGTCGTCCCAGACGACCAGCACATTGCCATTGGCGAGCTTGGTCAGAGAGGGCTTTCCTGGAGGCTCGGTGTTGGCATCGTCATAGGGGATGCGGAAGCCGCCGACCTGGTTGGAATTGGCGTCATAGAAATTCAAAAGAATGAAATTGCCGCTTGCGGTGTTGTATGCGGCAACGAAACCGCCATTGTCGAGGCCCAGCGCATCCGGCAAAATCTGAGTGCCTGGCGTGAAAGTGTTGACCCCGAACTGGAAGGTCGTGGTGGTATTGTTGAAGGTGGTAGTGACGGTCATTGGTAACACTCCTGAACTGATGTGGTCGATCGGAATTCAGCGTGATTTCGGCAGAACCGCAGGTTAACGCGAACGCATTCAACGTTACGCGTCAGGCTATTCGACAGAGCGAATGGCCTGAATACAAACCCGACATTTGGGGCATGCGTGGTAGGAAACTAAAAAAAACTTCTCATCCGATGCGAATGACGATTTCGCTTCGGGATGTTTCTTTCGGTTTCCTGAACGCCTTGTTCTCAAAAAACGTCTACAAGGAACAAACGTGAGTGGTTTCGAGTTTATTCGAAAATAATTGTTTTTCTAATATGTGATATTCGCCCGCCGCCTGACGGGATAAGAAGATCTAAAATACAATCAATGATTGCCATTGAATTCATTACACCTGATGAATGTAGACGCTGCGACGAACAAGCCTTGGGCCAGTTGCTGAACATCACCGTTTCAAAGTCATGTGACGATAACTTGGTCATGAAGTCCGCTTGAGAGGGCGGCATGGCATAATGTCCGCGGCTACGGTGGGAGGGCCAAGCCTCAGCTCCGCCCCTCATAGTGAATAGCGCCGAGTTTCGTAGCACCGTCGGATCAGTTTTTCTGCTGTCGCTCGAACTCGACCGGCGACAGAATTCCGTTTCTGACATGCTTGCGCTTCGGATTGTAGAGCATCTCGATGTAGTCGAATGCATACTGGCGGGCTTCATCGCGTGGCCGGAAGACCTTTCGGCGTATCCGCTCCCGCTTCGGAAGATTGAAGAAGCTTTCGGCCAACGCGTTGTCGCGGCAGTTCCCGCGCTGGCTCATCGAGTGAACCAGATTGTGATGCTTGAGGAATGAGGCCCAATCCATACTGGCGAACTGGGAGCCTTCGTCCGAGTGGACAAGCACTGATCTTTGGGCATTCTTCTCGATACGGCCATGAGCAGCGTCTGCGGCTTGACGTCCGTGATCGGGCGGCTTTGTTTTACCGTCCGGCTCTTGCTCCTAATCGCCACTCCTTGCGAGCCCAGGTGGGCCGTCCAGGCGTCCGGCCGTTGCGGCCAGTGCGCGGATCGCATCCATGGCAGTCGCCAACCCTTGCATAAGCAGAGCGGTGTCGCGCTCGTCGCTGGATTTGTCGATCTCCAGTGCTCGCCGCCGCAAGGCGGTGCTCTCGGTAATGAGGCGGGCAATAAGATTGTCGTCCATGACATTCTCCATATTCTTGTTGAATGTGGAGTCAGCGACGGCATGAAGAGAATCCAAAAATGGTCAGTCGGTGGCGCGAAATGAGCCGGGAAGGGGAAGTGTGCGGGGGCGGAGGGCGCAGAGCCCATCGGCTGGAAAGGTGAGGTCACGCTTCCAGGAGCGTGAGCAGAATCAAAGGCCACATCGGGCGTCTAGGTGAGGGAATTTCACCGCGCCCAAATATTCTTCAATGTCCTGATTGTCAGGAGGTAGGAAGGAAAATTTGGCGGGGGAATGGTGGGCGATGACGGACTCGAACCGCCGACATCCTCGGTGTAAACGAGGCGCTCTACCAACTGAGCTAATCGCCCGCCGGGTTGGTGGCCGTGATCTATGCGGAACCGGATCAATCCGCAAGAGGCTATCGCAAAGTTTTTGCATTTTTTTGAATGGACCCATGGAGATGCGGCAGGCTGTGGAAACATTTCGCCGTGCGTCATTCTTTTGTCTTGAAAGCTGCTTGACACCCACAGTCGAACCCCTTAGTTAGCCGCTCATCGAACGGCGCAGGCCGCTCGGGACGGGTGCTTCGCCATCCGGTTGATTTCGAGGATGCGGGTGTAGCTCAGTTGGTTAGAGTGCCGGCCTGTCACGCCGGAGGTCGCGGGTTCGAGCCCCGTCACTCGCGCCATTTCTTTTTCCTTCCTGCATTTAGTGCCATTTCCTCATCCGGCACTTGATGCGCGCTTCGGCGCTTTTCCTTCCAGGATTTTTACCGCCCACGCTGAATGTTTGCCGCCTTCCTTCCGTCTTCGTTGTAGCTTTGCCTGATCGAAGAGGGGGATTCGCATGCGTTACGTCACCATGGTTCTGAGCGGTTTTGCCGTGCTCGTCGCGCTGAGCGTCGTCTTCGGCTCGTGGTTCACCGTCGACCAGGGCGAGCGCGGCGTGATTCTGCGCTACGGCGCGGTCGTGGGCACGGCCGAACCCGGGCTCGGCTTCAAGCTGCCGCTGATCGATTCGGTCGTGCGGGTCTCCGTGCAGTCCAAGGCGGCCGTCTACGACAAGATGGAGGCCTATAGCCGCGACCAGCAGCCGGCCGATATCCGCCTGTCCGTGAACTATCGCATCCCCGCCGATCGCGTGCAGGATGTCTACGCGAATTATGGTGGCGAGGACGGCCTGTTGTCGCGCCTGATCGAGCGCAAGGTCTTCGAGGAAACCAAGACGGTTTTCGGCCGCTTCAATGCGGTCACCGCCATCCAGGAGCGCGGGCGGCTCAACGCCGAGGTCGCATCCGCGATCCAGGAAGGTATTTCCGGACCCGTCACCATCGACAGCGTGCAGATCGAGAACATCGATTTCTCCGAGGCTTACGAGGCGAGCATCGAGCAGCGCATGCTGGCGGAGGTCGAGGTGCAGCGTCTGCGGCAGAATGCCGAGCGCGAAAAGGTGCAGGCCGAGATCACCGTGACGCAGGCCCGTGCGCAGGCTGATGCCCGCCGCGCGGATGCACAGGCGCAGGCGGACGCCGTGCGTCTGGCAGCGCAAGCTGAGTCGGAGGCGATCAAGCTGCGCGGCGAGGCGGAAGCCGGCGCGATCAAGCTGCGCGGTGATGCGCTGAAGGACAATCCGGGGCTGGTTTCGCTGACGCAGGCGGAAAAATGGGACGGCCAGCTACCACGCACCATGCTGCCCGGCGGCTCTGTCCCGATGCTCAACCTCAATGCGAACTAGGCGGGAAGAGGCTTTCGCTTCGGTGCTGCGGCGAAACGTCCCGCACCGCGCCATTCTTGAAATCATAACGATTTAAATGGCTTTGCCGCCAGCCGTTCCGGGTGACCGCGAAAAGAACACAATGATTGCGGCGAAAGCCGGACAAAGCCTTGCGCAGGGACGCTCACTGCGCTAACCACTTTGGCGTTGCAACATACTTTTTCGGCTTGCAGGTCACGGACCAACAGGCGTCTCTCCGGCGCCGATAGCAGGCAGGATGGACGCCAATGACTGAACTTCTCGGTTCCTATATTCCGATCGCCATCTTCATCGGTATCGCGCTCGTGATCGGCATTGCACTGCTGGTTGCGCCGTTTGCCGTCGCGCACAAGGCGCCTGATTCGGAAAAGCTCTCCGCTTACGAATGCGGCTTCAATGCGTTTGACGATGCGCGCATGAAATTCGACATCCGCTTCTATCTGGTGTCGATCCTCTTCATCATCTTCGATCTTGAAGTGGCCTTCCTCTTCCCGTGGGCCGTTTCGTTCGGCGACATGGGTTGGTTCGGCTTCTGGTCGATGATGGTCTTCCTCGGTGTCCTGACCATCGGCTTTATCTACGAATGGAAGAAGGGAGCACTCGAATGGGAGTAGCTCATACCAGCACCACGCTCGTTGCGCAGCAGCCGAAGGGGATCATCGATCCCTCGACCGGCAAGCCCATCGGCAGCAACGATGCCTATTTCGGCGAGATCAACAACGAACTCGCCGACAAGGGTTTCCTCGTCACGTCGACGGACGAACTCATCACCTGGGCCCGTACCGGTTCGCTGATGTGGATGACCTTCGGTCTCGCCTGCTGTGCGGTCGAGATGATGCAGCTTTCGATGCCGCGTTATGACGTCGAGCGTTTCGGCTTTGCGCCGCGCGCCTCTCCGCGCCAGTCCGACGTCATGATCGTCGCCGGCACGCTGACCAACAAGATGGCGCCCGCGCTGCGCAAGGTCTACGACCAGATGCCGGAGCCGCGTTATGTCATCTCGATGGGCTCCTGCGCCAATGGCGGCGGATACTATCACTATTCCTATTCGGTGGTGCGCGGCTGTGACCGCGTGGTGCCGGTCGACATCTATGTACCAGGCTGTCCTCCCACGGCGGAAGCGCTCCTCTATGGTGTGCTCCTGCTGCAGAAGAAGATCCGCCGCACCGGTACGATCGAGCGTTAAGGGTAGGGGACTTTACACATGAGCGAAGCCCTCCAGGAGCTTTCTTCCCATATCGGCGAAGCGGCAGGCCATCTTGTCGCCTCCGCCGACATTGCCTATGGCGAACTCACCCTGAAGACGGACGGTGCGCGCATCATCGGTCTTCTGACCTTCCTACGCGACGACGTGCAGTGCGGGTTCATCAACTTCGTCGATATCTGCGGCGTGGACTGGCCGGCGCGTGCCGACCGCTTCGACGTGGTCTATCACCTGCTGTCGCCACGCCAGAACCTGCGCGTACGCATCAAGGTTGCGACCGGCGAGGACGTTCCTGTCCCGTCGGCCTGCGCGGTCTATCCGGGCGCGGACTGGTTCGAGCGCGAAGCCTACGACATGTATGGCATCCTGTTCACCGGCCATCCGGACCTGCGCCGCATCCTCACCGACTATGGTTTCGAGGGGCATCCGCTGCGCAAGGACTTCCCGACGACCGGCTTCGTGGAAGTGCGGTACGACGACGAGGTCAAGCGCGTCGTGTACGAGCCCGTCGAGCTGAAGCAGGAATTCCGCAACTTCGATTTCCTCTCCCCGTGGGAAGGCACAGACTATGTGCTGCCGGGCGACGAGAAGGCGAAGCAGAACTGATTTTGGGTCCGGCGGCCCGTCAGGGCGCCGACCTCTGGAGCAAGCGGTATGAACGAGCACAACGTTCGCAACTTCAACATCAACTTCGGGCCGCAGCACCCCGCGGCACACGGGGTTTTGCGCCTCGTGCTGGAGCTCGACGGTGAAATCGTCGAGCGCGTCGATCCGCATATCGGCCTGCTGCATCGTGGCACCGAGAAGCTGATCGAAACGAAGACCTATCTCCAGGCCGTGCCCTATTTCGACCGCCTCGACTACGTGGCGCCGATGAACCAGGAGCATGCCTTTGCGCTCGCCGTCGAAAAGCTGACTGCCACCGAGGTTCCGATCCGCGGCCAGTTGATCCGTATTCTTTATTCCGAAATCGGCCGTATCCTCTCGCACCTCCTCAATGTCACGACGCAGGCCATGGACGTTGGCGCGCTGACGCCGCCGCTCTGGGGTTTTGAAGAGCGCGAAAAGCTGATGGTGTTCTATGAACGTGCCTGTGGCGCGCGCATGCACTCGGCCTATATCCGTCCGGGCGGCGTGCATCAGGACCTGCCGCACGAGCTGGTGGAAGACATCGGCAAGTGGATCGACCCGTTCCTGAAGACCGTCGACGACATCGATGAACTGCTCACCGGCAACCGTATCTTCAAGCAGCGCAACGTTGATATCGGCGTTGTGAAGCTGGAGGACTGCTGGGCCTGGGGCTTTTCGGGCGTCATGGTGCGCGGCTCGGGTGCTGCCTGGGACCTGCGCCGCTCGCAGCCCTACGAGTGCTATTCCGACCTCGACTTCGACATTCCGATCGGCAAGAACGGCGACTGCTATGACCGTTACGTGATCCGCATGATCGAAATGCGCGAATCGGCCAAGATCATGCGCCAGTGCGTCGATCGCCTGCTCGGTGTCGCCAAGGTCGGCCCGGTCTCCTCGATCGACGGCAAGATGGTTCCGCCGAAGCGCGGCCAGATGAAGCGCTCGATGGAAGGCCTCATCCACCACTTCAAGCTCTATACCGAAGGCTACCACGTGCCGGCCGGCGAAGTGTACGCAGCCGTCGAAGCGCCGAAGGGCGAGTTCGGCGTCTATGTCGTCGCCGACGGCACCAACAAGCCCTACCGTTGCAAGATCCGCGCCCCGGGCTACGCCCATCTCCAGGCGATGGATTTCATCTGTCGCGGCCATCAGCTTGCCGACGTTTCGGCAATCCTCGGCTCCCTCGACATCGTGTTCGGCGAGGTTGACCGTTGATGCCGAAACTGGCCCTTGCCCTCGCCACCGCGCTTCTGACCGCTGCTGTCGCCCACGCACAGGAAGCGGAAGAGCCGGTGATTGCGTCGTCTACCATGGGCGCGCTGGCGAGCCAGGGCTACGAGATCAAGGCAGCGGCGCCGAACGGCAGCCGCTACGTCGTATTCATGCAGAATGACAAGTCGGCCTATGCCTGCGAGTTCGTCAACACGACGGAAACGCAGTGCCGACAGATTAACTGACACAAGGCGTTACAGAATGTCCGTTCGTCGACTAGCCGAAGACAATGTCCAGCCCGCAAGCTTCGCCTTCTCCAAGGAGAATGCGACCTGGGCCAAGGCAACGATCAACAAGTACCCCAAGGGCCGCCAGCAATCGGCGGTCATCCCGCTTCTCATGCGGGCGCAGGAGCAGGATGGTTGGGTCACCAAGGCGGCGATCGAATCCGTCGCCGACATGCTCGACATGGCCTATATCCGCGTGCTTGAGGTCGCGACCTTCTACACGCAATTCCAGCTGCTGCCGGTCGGTACGCGCGCCCATGTCCAGGTTTGCGGCACGACGCCCTGCATGCTGCGCGGCGCGGAAGACCTGATCAATGTCTGCAAGAAGCGCATCCACCCCGAGCCCTTCCATCTCAACGAGAGCGGTACGCTGTCCTGGGAAGAGGTCGAGTGTCAGGGCGCCTGCGTCAACGCGCCGATGGTCATGATCTTCAAGGACAGCTTCGAAGATCTGAGCACGACGCAACTCGAGCACATCATCGACCGTTTCGATGCCGGCAAGGGCTCGACCGTCGAGACCGGTCCGCAGATCGACCGTATCACGTCCGCCCCCGCCGGCGGTCTTACCAGCCTCACGGAGCCGGATTCGGCTGTAAAGAAGACGACCACCCGTGCCAAGAAGACGGACGAGGACAGCGTCAGCGTTCCTCCGTCGAATGCCGCAAAGCCGACGACCGATGCCGTGGAGACCGATCCCAAGCTGAAGACGCCGGCAAATGCCAAGGCCGAGGCCGCTGCAAACACCAAGGTCAAGGGTGACACGCGCGCCGAAGGCGGCGATGAGGCTGCCAAGCAGCCGGCCGCTCTCGTCGGCAAGCCGTCGCTGGAAGACAAGAACCGTCCGGCCGGCATCGCGCGTCCCGAGACCCCGGACGACCTGGAGCTCATCTCCGGCGTCGGCCCGAAGATCGGAGGCATCCTGCACGAACTCGGCATCTTCACCTTCGCGCAAGTCGCCGGGTGGAAGAAGGCGGAGCGCGACTGGGTCGATTCCTACCTGAATTTCAAGGGCCGCATCGATCGCGACGACTGGGTCAAGCAGGCCAAGGCACTCGCCAAGGGCGGCGAAGCGGAATACATCCGCGTTTTCGGCAAGAAGCCGCGGTAAAGAGGTGAACCATGCTTAAAGATCAGGATCGCATCTTCACCAACATCTACGGCACCAAGGATAGATCCTTGAAGGGCGCGATGGCGCGCGGCCATTGGGACGGCACCAAGCAGCTGCTCGAAAAGGGCCGCGACTGGATCGTCAACGAGGTCAAGGCATCGGGCCTGCGCGGCCGCGGCGGCGCCGGCTTCCCGACCGGCCTCAAATGGTCCTTCATGCCGAAGGAATCCGACGGCCGTCCGCACTATCTCGTCGTCAATGCCGACGAATCCGAACCCGGTACCTGCAAGGACCGCGATATTCTGCGCCACGATCCGCATACGCTGATCGAAGGCTGCGTGATCGCCTCCTTCGCCATGGGCGCCCATGCGGCCTATATCTATGTTCGCGGCGAATTCATCCGCGAGCGCGAAGCGCTGCAGGCGGCGATCGACGAGTGCTATGACGCCGGCCTTCTCGGCAAGAACAACAAGCTCGGCTACGACATCGACATCTATGTCCATCACGGCGCCGGCGCTTATATCTGCGGTGAAGAAACCGCGCTGCTCGAAAGCCTGGAAGGCAAGAAGGGCCAGCCGCGCCTGAAGCCGCCGTTCCCGGCGAACATGGGCCTCTATGGCTGCCCGACCACCGTCAACAACGTCGAATCGATTGCGGTCACGCCGACGATCCTGCGCCGTGGCGCTGCCTGGTTCTCCTCGTTCGGCCGCCCGAACAATGTCGGCACCAAGCTGTTCATGATGTCCGGCCACGTCAACACGCCCTGCACGATCGAAGAGAGCATGAGCATCTCCTTCAAGGAGATGGTCGAAAAGCACGGCGGCGGCATTCGCGGCGGCTGGGACAACCTGCTGGCCGTCATCCCCGGCGGTGCCTCGTGCCCGGTCGTCAAGGCCGAGGACATGATGAACGTCACGCTGGACTTCGACGGTCTGCGCGAGGTCAAGTCCTCCTTCGGCACCGGCGGCATGATCATCATGGATCGCTCGACGGACATCATTAAGGCGATCTGGCGCATCTCGGCTTTCTTCAAGCACGAGAGCTGCGGCCAGTGCACGCCGTGCCGCGAAGGCACCGGCTGGATGATGCGCGTCATGCAGCGCATGGTCACGGGCAATGCCCAGAAGCGCGAAATCGACATGCTGTTCGACGTCACCAAGCAGATCGAAGGTCACACGATCTGCGCACTCGGCGACGCGGCGGCCTGGCCGATCCAGGGCCTCATTCGCAACTTCCGCCCCGAGATCGAGGCGCGGATCGACCAATACACGGCCAACGCCATGGACCATGGTGCGGTGCTGGAAGCAGCGGAGTAAGGCGATGACCAAGCCGGCAGGACAGGATGCGAATGCAACCAGAGTTCAGCCGGCAACAGCCGCCGGCAACGATCCGTTCGGTCTGGCGCAGTGGCTGAAGCAGATGCCGGGCATGCCGGTTATGGCTGATCCCGTGGCGGCAATGGCTGCAACGACGGCGATCGGGTTTGGCATTGCGGGCCAGATGGCCGGGATGATGCTGGGTCTGATGCAGAACGCGACGGAGCGGGCCAGGGTGGTGTTCGACGAGACGGTCGACGTCACGGCCAAGGCGGCGGCGGAGCCAGTCGAGGCCAGATCGGTGCTGACGGTGGTTCCGCAGGAGCCGGCGGCGAAGGCGCAAGAGCCGGCCGCCGAAGAGAAGATAGAGGTGGCGCGCGAAAAAAGCGCGACGCCGAAGACGGTGGAAGCAAAGCCGGTGCGCAAGGCGTCGGTCGCGAAAGCCGCCAAGGCTGATGACCTGAAAGCGATTTCGGGTATCGGGCCGAAGCTGGAGCAGGTGCTGAACGGCATGGGCTACCGGCGCTACGCAGACATCGCGGCCTTGAAGGCTGCGGATGTGGCAAGGATTGAAGCCGAACTCGGTTTTGGCGGACGGATCGTCCGCGATGGCTGGGTAGAGCAGGCAAAGGCGCTGGCGAAGGGCAGGGGCTGAGGCTCCACCGGAACTGGCGAATAGGAACAAAGGCCGAAGGGACGGGCAAAGACCCGAAACGAAAGCCGGAGAGAATGGCGCTGGCGAGACGCGGGGTTCCACGTCAAAAGCGGGAAAGCAGATATGGCAAAGCTGAAAGTCGACGGAAAAGAAATCGAAGTCCCGGATCACTTCACGCTGCTTCAGGCGTGTGAGGAGGCGGGTGCCGAGGTTCCGCGCTTCTGTTTCCACGAGCGGCTGTCGGTTGCCGGCAACTGCCGCATGTGTCTCGTCGAGGTGAAGGGTGGCCCGCCGAAGCCGGCGGCGTCCTGCGCCATGGGCGTGCGCGACCTGCGCCCCGGCCCGAACGGCGAAGCGCCTGAAGTCTTCACGACCACGCCGATGGTCAAGAAGGCGCGCGAAGGCGTGATGGAGTTCCTGCTCATCAACCACCCGCTGGATTGCCCGATCTGCGACCAGGGCGGCGAATGCGACCTGCAGGACCAGGCGATGGCCTTCGGCATCGACAGTTCGCGCTACGCTGAAAACAAGCGTGCGGTCGAAGACAAGTATATCGGCCCGCTCGTCAAGACGATCATGAACCGCTGCATTCACTGCACGCGCTGCGTTCGCTTCACGACGGAAGTTGCCGGCATCACCGAGCTTGGCCTGATCGGCCGCGGTGAGGACGCCGAGATCACCACCTATCTCGAACAGGCGATGACCTCCGAGCTTCAGGGCAACGTGGTCGACCTCTGCCCGGTCGGCGCGCTCACTTCCAAGCCGTTCGCTTTCACGGCCCGTCCGTGGGAACTCAACAAGACCGAATCGATCGACGTCATGGATGCCCTCGGCTCGGCGATCCGCGTCGATACCCGCGGCCGCGAAGTCATGCGCATCCTGCCGCGCATCAACGAAGAGATCAACGAAGAGTGGATTTCTGACAAGACCCGCTTCATCTGGGATGGCCTGAAGACCCAGCGTCTCGATCGTCCGTATGTCCGCAAGGACGGCCGTCTCCAGCCGGCAAGCTGGGCAGACGCCTTCGGCGCCATCAAGACGGCCGTTGCCGGCAAGACGGGCGACCGTATCGGCGCCATCGCCGGCGACCTCGCCTCCGTTGAAGAAATCTATGCGTTGCGCGAACTGATGACCGCGCTCGGCTCGACCAATGTCGACTGCCGCCAGGACGGCTCAGTGCTCGACCCGTCGCTCGGTCGCGCAAGCTACCTCTTCAACCCCACCA
This sequence comes from Shinella sp., assembly GCF_052438155.1. Lineage (NCBI taxonomy): Bacteria > Pseudomonadati > Pseudomonadota > Alphaproteobacteria > Hyphomicrobiales > Rhizobiaceae > Shinella > Shinella sp. The sequence continues at coordinate 12,940 of NZ_JBQVPI010000021.1, forward strand.
TCGAAGGCATCGAGCAGGCGGACGCCCTGCTGATCGTCGGCTCCAATCCACGCCTCGAGGCTGCCGTGCTCAACGCGCGCATCCGCAAGCGCTGGCGCATGGACAACTTCCCGATCGGCGTGATCGGCGAACAGGGCGAGCTGCGCTACGGCTACGAATATCTCGGCGCCGGCACGGAAACGCTCTCCGGCCTCGCCGACGGCTCGGTCAAGTTTGCAGCCAAGCTGAAGAAGGCCGAGCGTCCGATGATCATCATCGGCCAGGGCGCGCTGTCGCGTGCCGATGGCCTGGCGGTTCTCTCGGCTGTCACGGCACTTGCAGAAAAAGTCGGTGCGGTGAAGGCGGACTGGAACGGCCTTGCCGTTCTGCACACCGCAGCCTCCCGCGTCGGCGGTCTCGACCTCGGCTTCGTGCCGGGCGAGGGCGGCAAGAATGCAGCCGACATGCTGACGGGCACGGATGTGCTCTTCCTGCTCGGCGCCGACGAAATGGATTTTTCGAAGAAGACCGCCTTCACGGTCTATATCGGCTCGCACGGCGACAACGCGGCGCATGTCGCCGACGTCATCCTCCCGGGCGCGGCCTACACCGAAAAGTCAGGCACCTGGGTCAATACCGAAGGCCGCGTCCAGGTGGGCAGCCGCGCCGGCTTCGCGCCGGGCGATGCCCGCGAGGACTGGGCGATCCTGCGTGCGCTTTCCGACGTGCTCGGACACAAGCTGCCGTTCGATTCGCTCGTGCAGTTGCGCGCAAAACTCCACGCCGCACACCCGCATTTCGCCGCGATCGACGAGATTGCGCGTGGCGACATCGCCGATCTTTCCGCACTTGCGAAAAAAGGCGGGACGATGGCGAATTCCGGGTTTGCGTCTCCGATCAAAGACTTCTATTTGACGAACCCAATAGCGCGCGCCTCGGCGGTCATGGCCGAATGCTCGGCGCTTGCCCGCAACAATTTCAAAGCCGCGGCGGAATGAGCGCGAAGGAATAAGACGTTATGGACGCTTTCATTTCGACCTACGTTTGGCCTGGCCTGATCATGGTGGCCCAGTCGCTTCTGCTGCTGGTCGCGCTGCTGGTTTTCATCGCCTATGTGCTTCTCGCCGACCGCAAGATCTGGGCGGCCGTGCAGCTGCGTCGCGGCCCGAACGTCGTCGGCCCTTGGGGTCTGTTCCAGTCCTTCGCCGACCTTCTGAAGTTCGTCTTCAAAGAGCCGGTGATCCCGGCGACGGCCAACAAAGTGATCTTCCTTCTGGCCCCGCTCGTCTCGGTGACGCTGGCGCTCGCCACCTGGGCGGTCGTGCCGCTCAACGACGGCTGGGTGATCTCCAACATCAATGTCGGTATCCTCTACATTTTCGCGATCTCGTCGCTTGAAGTGTACGGCATCATCATGGGCGGCTGGGCTTCCAACTCGAAGTACCCGTTCCTCGGCGCGCTGCGTTCTGCCGCACAGATGGTCTCCTACGAAGTGTCGATCGGCTTCGTTATCGTCACCGTGCTGCTTTGCGTCGGTTCGCTGAACCTGACGGATATCGTCAATTCGCAGCGCGACGGCATCGGCACGATGATCGGCCTGCCGGGCTCGTTCCTCGACTGGCACTGGCTGGCGCTGTTCCCGATGTTCGTGATCTTCTTCATCTCGGCGCTGGCCGAAACGAACCGCCCGCCCTTTGACCTTCCGGAAGCCGAATCCGAACTCGTCGCCGGCTTCATGGTCGAATACGGCTCGACCCCGTACATGATGTTCATGCTCGGCGAATATGCGGCCATCTGCCTGATGTGCGCTCTGACGACGATCCTCTTCCTCGGCGGCTGGTTGCCTCCGGTTGACGTCTGGTTCCTCAACTGGGTCCCGGGCATCATCTGGTTCGTTCTGAAGGCATCCTTCGTCTTCTTCATGTTCGCGATGGTGAAGGCCTTCGTGCCGCGCTACCGCTACGACCAGCTCATGCGTCTCGGCTGGAAGGTTTTTCTTCCGATCTCGCTCGCCATGGTCGTTATCGTTGCATTCGTGCTGAAGCTCACGGGCTGGTCCGCATGAGGACCGCGCCTCACCTCAGCAGCATTGGAGCTTGAAATGGCTAGTCTCTCACAAGCCGTAAATTCGCTGTTCCTCAAGGAGTTCGTTGGCGCGTTCTTCCTGTCGATGCGCTACTTCTTCCGCCCGAAGGCGACGGTGAACTATCCCTTCGAAAAGGGCCCGGTTTCTCCTCGCTTCCGCGGCGAGCATGCACTGCGCCGTTACCCGAACGGTGAAGAGCGCTGCATCGCCTGCAAGCTGTGCGAGGCGATCTGTCCCGCTCAGGCCATCACCATCGAGGCGGGTCCCCGTCGCAACGACGGCACGCGCCGCACGGTGCGTTACGATATCGACATGGTGAAGTGCATCTATTGCGGCTTCTGCCAGGAAGCTTGCCCGGTCGACGCCATCGTCGAAGGTCCGAACTTCGAGTTCGCGACCGAGACGCGCGAAGAGCTTTACTACGACAAGCAGAAGCTGCTCGAGAACGGCGATCGCTGGGAGCGGGAAATTGCCCGCAACATCGCTATCGACTCGCCTTACCGCTGATCGGCGGAAAGGCAAAATGAACTTGAAGTGCCTGACGAGAGGATCGTCAGGCTTCGACGGGGGAGGGGGACCTTCTCCGGGGAAGACGAAAAGGCACCAAAATGGGTCTGCAGGCTCTATTCTTCTATCTCTTCGCCTTCGTGGCGGTGGCGTCCGCCTTCATGGTGATCGCGTCGAGGAACCCGGTTTATTCCGTGCTGTTCCTGATCCTCACCTTCTTCAATTCGGCGGGCCTGTTCCTTTTGACGGGCGCCGAGTTCCTGGCGATGATCCTGCTCGTCGTCTATGTCGGCGCGGTCGCGGTGCTCTTCCTCTTCGTCGTGATGATGCTCGATATCGATTTCGCCGAACTGCGGTCCGGGGCGCTTGAATATGCGCCGGTCGGCGCGTTGATCGGTATCATCCTCGCGATCGAGCTAGTTGTCGTCGTTGGCGGCTCGACGCTTTCGCCGGAGATCGCCTCCAATGCGTCGATGCCGATCCCGCCCATTTCGGAGCGTCAGAACACGGCCGCTCTCGGCGACGTGCTCTACACGCACTACGTCTACTACTTCCAGATTGCCGGCCTCGTGCTGCTCGTCGCCATGATCGGCGCGATCGTGCTGACGCTGCGCCATCGCCAAAACATCAAGCGCCAGGACATCCCGACGCAGGTCGCCCGCACGCCGGCAACCGCGGTCGAGATCGTCAAGGTGAAGCCCGGTCAGGGCATCTGAGGCAGCGCGGGACCAAGGAAAAGCATCATGGAAATCGGTATTTCCCACTATCTCACCGTCAGCGCCATCCTCTTCACCCTCGGCGTCTTCGGCATCTTCCTGAACCGGAAGAACGTCATCGTCATCCTGATGTCGATCGAGCTCATCCTGCTGTCGGTCAACCTCAACATGGTCGCGTTCTCGCACTTCCTGAACGACATCGTCGGCCAGGTCTTCGCACTGTTCATTCTGACCGTCGCGGCTGCTGAAGCGGCCATCGGTCTTGCAATTCTCGTCGTCTTCTACCGCAACCGCGGTTCGATCGCCGTCGAAGACGTCAATATGATGAAGGGCTGATCGGGTCATGGATACCATCATCAAGGCAATCGTCTTCCTTCCTTTGACCGGCTTCCTGATCGCCGGCATCGGCGGCAATGCCATCGGCGCCAAGGCGTCCGAATACGTCACCTCCGGCTTCATGATTCTCGCGGCTGTCTTGTCGTGGGTCGTGTTCTTCGACGTCGCCATGGGCGGAACGGAGATGGTCAAGGTCAGCGTGCTGCGCTGGATCCAGTCCGGCGGCTTCGATGTCGAATGGGCGTTCCGCGTCGATACGCTGACGGCCGTCATGCTTGTCGTCGTGAACTCGGTCTCGACGCTCGTGCACATCTATTCGATCGGCTACATGCACCACGACCCGCATCGGCCGCGCTTCTTCGCCTATCTCTCGCTCTTCACCTTCGCCATGCTCATGCTGGTGACGTCGGACAATCTTCTCCAGATGTTCTTCGGCTGGGAAGGTGTGGGTCTCGCGTCCTATCTGCTGATCGGTTTCTGGTACAAGAAGCCGTCGGCCTGTGCCGCCGCCATGAAGGCCTTCATCGTCAACCGCGTCGGCGACTTCGGCTTCGCGCTCGGCATCTTCCTGGTCTTCGTGCTGTTCGGCTCGATCAATCTCGAGACGATCTTTGCGACGGCCGCGACCTACCTGCCGGCCGAAGGCGCTGCGGACGCTAGCCAACCCGTCATCAACCTGTTCGGCATGACGCTCGACAAGTCGCATGCGCTGACCGCCACCTGCCTGCTGCTCTTCATGGGCGCTATGGGCAAGTCGGCGCAGTTCCTGCTGCACACCTGGCTGCCGGACGCCATGGAAGGCCCGACCCCGGTTTCGGCCCTCATCCATGCCGCAACCATGGTCACCGCCGGCGTCTTCCTCGTTGCCCGCATGTCGCCGCTGTTCGAACTGTCGCACACCGCCCTCATGGTCGTGACGCTGGTCGGCGCTATTACCGCCTTCTTCGCGGCGACCGTCGGCCTCGTGCAGAACGACATCAAGCGCGTCATCGCCTATTCAACCTGCTCGCAGCTCGGCTACATGTTCGTCGCGCTCGGCATCGGCGCTTACGGCGCGGCGATCTTCCACCTCTTCACGCACGCCTTCTTCAAGGCGCTGCTGTTCCTTGGCGCCGGCTCGGTCATCCACGCCGTCGATGGTGAACAGGACATGCGCTACATGGGCGGCTTGCGCAAACACATCCCGATCACCTTCTGGATGATGACGATTGGCACGCTGGCGCTGACCGGCGTCGGCATCCCGGGCACGGTCATCGGTTTCGCCGGCTTCTTCTCGAAGGACGCGATCATCGAATCGACCTTCGCCTCGCACAGCCCGGTCGCCGGCTTCGCCTTCGCGATGCTGGTCATCGCAGCCCTCTTCACGAGCTTCTACTCCTGGCGCCTGGCGTTCATGACCTTCTTCGGCAAGCCGCGCGCCTCCGCCGATGTTATGCATCATGTGCACGAATCGCCGGCCGTCATGCTGATCCCGCTCTATCTGCTGGCCGCCGGTGCGGTTGTCGCGGGCGTGATCTTCGTCGAATATTTCTTCGGGCATCACTATGCCGAATTCTGGCAGGGCGCCCTGTTCACGCTGCCGGAGAACGAGCTGGTCAACGAGTACCACCACGTCCCGCTGTGGGTGAAGTGGAGCCCGTTCGCCGCCATGGCCATCGGTTTCGTCACCGCCTGGTACATGTACATCCGCTCGCCGGAAACGCCGAAATACCTCGCCGAGCAGCATCGCGGCCTCTACCAGTTCCTGCTTAACAAGTGGTACTTCGACGAACTGTACGACTTCCTCTTCGTCCGTCCCGCCATGCGGATCGGCAAGTTTCTCTGGAAGAAGGGTGACGGCACCGTCATCGACGGCCTCGGCCCGAACGGCATCGCCGCTCGCGTCATGGACGTGACGGATCGTGTCGTGCGCCTCCAGACCGGTTACCTCTATCACTACGCATTCGCGATGCTGCTGGGTATTGCAGCACTCGTTACCTGGATGATGCTCGGGAGCTCCCTCTGATGACCGATTGGCCCATTCTTTCAGCGGTCACCTTTCTCCCGCTCGTCGGCGTGGCGCTTCTGCTGCTGACCCGTGAGGACAGCCCTTACGGCCGCCGCAACATCCTGAATGTCTCGCTTCTGACGACGGTGTTCACCTTCGTCCTCTCGCTCTGGGTCTGGTATTCGTTCGACAACGCGAATCCCGGTTTCCAGATGGTCGAGAAGGCCGAATGGCTCGGTACCGGCATTTCCTATCATTTGGGCGTCGACGGCATTTCCGTGCTGTTCGTCGTGCTCTCGGCCTTCCTGATGCCGTTCTGCGTGCTCGCGAGCTGGCATTCGGTCGAGAAGCGCCTGCGCGAATACATGATCGCCTTCCTGCTCCTGGAAGTGTTCATGGTCGGCGTCTTCGTGTCGCTCGATATCGTGCTGTTCTACGTGTTTTTCGAAGCCGGCCTCATTCCGATGTTCATCATCATCGGTGTCTGGGGCGGCAAGGACCGCGTCTACGCCTCCTACAAGTTCTTCCTCTACACGCTGCTCGGCTCCGTGCTGATGCTGCTCGCCATCATGGCGATGTACTGGCAGGCCGGCACGACGGACATCACCGAACTGCTCGCCTATAACTTCCCGGCCCATATGCAGACCTGGCTGTGGCTTGCCTTCTTCGCGTCCTTCGCGGTGAAGATGCCGATGTGGCCGGTGCACACCTGGCTCCCGGACGCGCACGTTCAGGCACCGACGGCGGGTTCGGTCATCTTGGCCGGCGTCCTCCTGAAGCTTGGCGGTTACGGTTTCATCCGTTTCTCGCTCGCCATGTTCCCGCTCGCTTCCGACTATTTCGCGCCCTTCGTCTTCGCGCTGTCGGTCATCGCCATCATCTACACCTCGCTGGTGGCGCTGATGCAGGACGACATCAAGAAGCTGATCGCCTATTCGTCGGTCGCCCATATGGGTTATGTCACGATGGGCATCTTCGCGGCGAACGCACAGGGTCTTCAGGGCGCCATCTTCCAGATGCTGTCGCACGGCATCGTCTCCGGCGCGCTCTTCCTTTGCGTTGGCGTCGTCTATGACCGGCTGCACACCCGCGAGATCTCGGCCTATGGCGGCCTCGTCAACAACATGCCGAAATATGCCGTCGCCTTCATGATCTTCACCATGGCGAATGTCGGTCTTCCCGGCACTTCGGGTTTTGTCGGCGAAATCCTGACGCTGGTCGGCGTCTTCCGCGCCAACACCTGGGTTGCACTCTTCGCCACCACGGGCGTCATCCTCTCGGCATCCTACGCGCTCTGGCTCTACCGCCGGGTTATCTTCGGTGCACTCGAGAAGGAAAGCCTGAAGTCGCTGCTTGACCTGGATGCGCGCGAAAAACTGCTGCTCTATCCGCTCGTGATCCTCACGATCTTCTACGGTGTCTATCCGGCGCCGGTGTTCGATGCGACGGCGGCCTCGGTCGACGCGCTGCTCAATAACTACTCCGCGGCTCTGCAGGCGGCGCAATCCGTTGCGCTGACGGCGAACTGACGACGGGACCCAAGACATGACTGCTGATACAATCCTCGCCAGCCTTCAGCTCTCGACCCCGGAGATCATTCTCGCCGTCGGCGCGCTCGCCCTGCTGATGATCGGTGTTTTTTCCGGCGAACGCTCGGGCACGACCGTTACCGGCCTTGCCGTTGCGTTGCTGATCATCTCCGGCCTCTGGCTGGTGCTCGCCACGGGCGAGGGCCAGGCCTATGGCGGCGCCTTCGTCTCCGATGCCTTCGCCAAGTTCATGAAGGTGCTGGCACTGATCGGCTCGATCACCGCCATGGTGATGACCGTCGGCCATGCGCGCTCGGAACAGCTCGACCGTTTCGAGTTCCCGGTGCTCATCGTGCTGTCGACGCTCGGCATGCTGCTGATGATCTCGGCCAACAGCCTGCTGTCGCTCTATCTCGCGCTGGAACTCCAGTCGCTGGCGCTCTACGTCGTCGCCGCGATCAACCGCGATAGCCTGCGCTCGACGGAAGCTGGCCTGAAGTACTTCGTGCTCGGCGCGCTGTCCTCGGGCATGCTGCTCTACGGCATGTCGCTGGTCTACGGCTTCACCGGCCAGATCGGTTTCCAGGAAATCGCCGCTGCGTTGACGGCAGAAGGCCGTTCGCTCGGCCTCGTCTTCGGCCTGGTGTTCATCCTCGCCGGTCTCGCCTTCAAGATTTCGGCCGTGCCGTTCCACATGTGGACGCCGGACGTCTATGAAGGCGCGCCGACCCCGGTCACGGCCTTCTTCGCGGCCGCCCCGAAGGTCGCCGCCATGGCCATGCTGGTGCGCATCGTCATCGAGGCCTTCCAGCCGGTCGTCGCCGACTGGCAGCAGGTCATCGTGTTCATCTCGATTGCCTCCATGCTGCTCGGTTCCTTCGCGGCAATCGGCCAGCGCAACATCAAGCGCCTGATGGCCTATTCCTCGATCGGCCACATGGGCTATGCACTCGTCGGCCTTGCCTCCGGCTCCATGGCCGGTGTGCGCGGCGTGGCGCTCTACATGCTCATCTACATGGTCATGACGCTCGGCACCTTTGCCTGCATCCTCGCCATGCGCCGCAAGGAAGGCGGCAATGTCGAGAACATCGACGATCTCGCCGGCCTTTCCTCGACCAATCCGTTCATGGCGACCGTGCTGACGATCCTGATGTTCTCGCTCGCCGGCATCCCGCCGATGGCAGGCTTCTTCGCCAAGTATTTTGTGTTCATGGCGGCGATTGAAGCGCATCTCTATGCGCTTGCCATCATCGGCGTGCTCTCGTCGGTCGTCGGCGCCTACTACTATCTGCGCATCATCAAGGTGATGTGGTTCGACGAGGCGACGGGCGAGTTCGCCCGCACCGCCGGTGAACTCAAGCTGGTCTTCGGCCTTTCCGGCCTGTTCGTTCTCGGTTACGTGCTGATCGGTGGCCCGATCGGCGCCGCCGCCGAAACCGCGGCACGGACCTTCTTTTGAGCGGGTCCGGCAATCCTCGGCGGATGTCACTTGATGACTTCCGCCACGAGGCGCTTGGCGATGTGGGCTCGACCAATACCGAATGCCTGGAGCGCGCCCGAAAGGGCCCGCTTTCGGGTCTCTGGATTACCGCGGAACGTCAGACCGGCGGCCGTGGCCGGCGCGGCCGGGCATGGTTTTCCGAGCCCGGCAATCTCTATGCCTCACTGCTGCTGATAGACGCCGCCCCCCTGGAGCGGCTGGGTTCTCTGCCGCTGGCGGTTGCCGTTGCCGTGCAGGACGCGGTGAGCCGTATCATGCCGCTCGATGCCGCCGATGTGGTGATCAAGTGGCCGAACGATATTCTCGTCGATCGCCGCAAGGTCTGCGGCATCCTGATTGAAGGCGAGACGCTGCCCGACGGCCGGCATGGACTGGTGATCGGTATCGGCATCAACGTGTCGGTGGCGCCGGACACCGGGCTCTACCCGGTCGCGACGCTGCGCGACTTCGGCGCCTCCGCGTCCCCGGACGAATTGTTCGCCCATCTCTTCCAGTCGATGGCCGAAACGCTCTCGTTGTGGGATAGCGGACACGGGATTTCGGCCATCATGGAGCGCTGGAAACAGGTCGCTGGCGGCATCGGCGAAAACATAACTGTCAATCTTCCCGACCGTTCTATTTCCGGGCGCTTTTCTGGAATTGATGATACAGGTCTCCTGAAACTGGAGACGGATGATGGCGGCACGCGACTGATCGCGGCCGGCGACGTGTTTTTTGGATAGGACTTTCTGAACCCGATGGCAAAAGAAGACGAACTGGTATTCCTGCCGCTTGGCGGCGTCGGCGAAATCGGCATGAACCTGGCGCTCTACGGCTATGGCCCGAAGGCGAACCGCCAGTGGATCATGGTCGATTGCGGCGTCACCTTCCCCGGGCCGGACCTGCCGGGCGTCGATCTGGTGCTGCCCGATATCCGCTTCCTCGCGAAGGAGCGTGAAAAGCTCAAGGGCATCATCATCACCCATGCGCACGAAGACCATTATGGCGCGCTGAACGATCTCTGGCCAGGCCTCAACGTCCCGGTCTATGCCTCGCCCTTTACCGCCGGCATGCTGGAAGCCAAGCGCAACTACGAGCGCAGCCGCACCGAAATCCCGGTCACCATCTTCAAGCAGGGCGACCGCATCAATGTCGGCCCGTTCGAAATCGAAGCGATCGGCGTCAACCACTCCATTCCCGAGCCGATGTCGCTGGCGATCAAGACGCCACTCGGCACCGTCATCCATACGGGTGACTGGAAGATCGATCTCGACCCGTCGCTCGGGCCGCTGACCGACGAGGCCCGCTTCCGCAAGCTTGGCGACGAGGGCGTGCTGGCGCTGATCTGCGACAGCACCAACGCGCTTCGCGACGGCGTCTCGCCGTCGGAGCGCGAAGTCTCGGAAAGCCTCACCAAGATCATCGAGGCGTCCGAGGGCAGGGTGGGCATCACCACCTTCTCGTCGAATGTCGGCCGTATCCGCTCCATCGCGCAGGCGGCGGAAGCCGCCGGGCGCGAGGTGCTGCTGCTCGGCAGTTCCATGAAGCGCGTGACCGAGGTCGCGCGCGATATCGGCCTGATGGAAGGCCTGAAGCCGTTTATTGCGGAAGACGAGTTCGGCTATATCCCGCGCGACAAGGTCGTCGTCATCCTCACGGGCAGCCAGGGCGAACCGCGTGCAGCGCTCGCCAAGATCGCCCGCGACGAGATGCGCAACGTCGCCTTCACGGACGGCGACACGATCATCTTCTCTTCGCGCGCCATTCCGGGCAACGAGAAGGCGATCAACGACATCAAGAACGGCCTGGTCGAACAGGGCATCAACGTCATTACCGATAGCGAGGCACTGGTGCACGTTTCCGGCCATCCGCGCCGGACAGAACTGCAGCAAATGTACACATGGACGCGCCCCAAGATGGTCGTGCCGGTGCATGGCGAGGCGGTGCACCTGACAGCGCATGCCGAGCTTGCCGAACAGTCCGGCATTGCCAAGGTCCCGCGCGTGCGCAACGGCGATGTGCTCAAGCTCGCACCGGGCGAGCCCGAGGTTGTCGACCACGCACCGTTCGGTCGCATCTTCAAGGATGGCAGCCTGATCGGCGATTATGAGGAAATGGGCATCGGCGATCGCCGCAAGCTCGCCTTCGTCGGCCATGTCGCCGTCAGCATCCTGCTCGACAGCCGTTTCGATTTCATGGGTGATCCCGAAGTCGAGCCCTTTGGCCTGCCGCAGTTCGACGACGAAGGCGAGGATATGGGCGACACCCTCTACGACGCCGTACTCGGCGCCGTCGAAAGCATCCCGCGCGCCCGTCGCAAGGATCTGGAAATGGTGCGCGAGGCCGTGCGCCGCGCCGTCCGCTCCACGGCAAACGAGATCTGGGGCAAGAAGCCCGTCGTTACGGTCTTCCTGACGAAAGTCTGATTTCCGACTTTTGGGCTGGATGATACCGGGAGCGCGAATGCCCCCTCATCCGGCCCTTTGGGCCACCTTTTCCCCGATGGGAGAAGGGGAGATTGCAGACGTCTCGTTTTCTTTCTTTCTCCCCGGCGGGGAGAAAGTGCCGGCAGGCGGATGAGGGGGCATGCCACGCGTGATGCCCTGAATGGATGAGGTAACATGCTCGGTAAGGTCAACCACATCGCCATCGCCGTGCCGGATCTTGCTGCCGCCACCGCGACCTATCGTGACACGCTTGGCGCCAGGGTTTCCGAACCGCAGGCCCTGCCGGAGCATGGCGTGACGGTGGTGTTCGTCGAACTGCCGAACACCAAGGTGGAATTGCTGGCACCGTTCGGCGACGCTTCGCCGATTGCCGCCTTCCTTGAAAAAGCGCCTGCAGGCGGCATGCACCATATCTGCTACGAGGTGGATGATATTCTCGCCGCCCGCGACCGGCTGGTGGCGAGCGGTGCCCGCGTTCTTGGCGACGGCAATCCGAAGACGGGCGCGCATGGCAAGCCGGTGCTCTTTCTCCACCCCAAGGATTTTTTCGGCACATTGGTCGAACTCGAAGAGGTGTGACAGCACGCCGCCCTTCAGCCATTTGAACTTCACCCGCGACCGGCGTACAAGACCGCCTGTCGCACGAGGGCTCGTCCATGCAGTGGTTTTCCTTTTTCGCCGTCTACTTCGTCATCTGGTGGTTGACGCTTTTTGCCGTCCTGCCTTTCGGAGTGAAGACCCAGGGTGAGGCGCAAGAGGTAGTGCCGGGCACGGTGGAAAGCGCGCCCGCGCGATTCCGCGGTGGCCGGGTGATCCTCATAACGACGCTGATCTCCGCCGTCATCTACGGCTGCTGGTACATCGTATCGGTACGCCTCGGCTATGGCATCGACTCCATCCCGCAATTCATGCCGAATTTCAAATAAGCGGTCGTCGCAAAGGTTAACGGCCGTTCACCTGACGAAAGCAAGCCATTCCCCGTCTTCGGGATCGGGGGGAATAGTCTTCCGTTTGTCGATCGTCAGATTGCGCCGGAAATAGCCCGCATGCGGCCCTTGCTTGCCCCCGAGTTGTGCAAACCGGCCCGGATTTTCTTACGTTACGTGAGACGGAGTGTCGCATTGCGCGCCGATGTGCGTCTTTGACGCATGGACCCCTGGCGAGAAATTGATAAAGCGAAAGTCTAATGGGAAAAAGGCAAAAAAAAACAAGGCTGAAAGCCTTGTTTTACAGTTATCGCGTGATCTCTATCCGTTTTGCGGTGGCAGCGTCTACGCGCGCCTAAGATCTGATCCTCCCAAGACTTGACCGCGAAATGGCAGGAATTTGTACTTCCTGCCTGTTTTGTGGCCTGAAACTAGCCCAAAGCTTAGGCGTTGTCATCCGCTTTTTTGCATTTTTGCTACAGTGGAATAAAATTTTTCCGTTGACAACCTATGCGCAATTTCTGTTATTGACGCCCCCGTTTTTCCGCCACATTTCTCGGAATGGCCTGCGTCGGTTGCCAGTGCTTCGTCCCGGCATCCCTGCTTGGCCTGCCGGGTTTCTTTCCTGCGGCGAAGCGTTTATGAACGCGTGAAAATCAACGTCATTTTGCCCGATTCCCCGAATAGGGCGGATCAGTCCCGCTGGAAAATCGATATGCGCCTTTCACGCTTCTTCCTGCCCATCCTCAAGGAAAACCCCAAAGAGGCCGAGATCGTCTCTCACCGGCTCATGCTGCGTGCGGGTATGGTCAAGCAACAGTCCCAGGGCATCTATACCTGGCTGCCGCTGGGCAAGCGCGTCCTGGACAAGGTGAACGCCATCATCCGCGAGGAGCAGAATCGTGCCGGCGCCGTTGAGCTCTTGATGCCGACGCTGCAATCCGCCGAACTCTGGCAGGAAAGCGGTCGCTACGACGCCTATGGCAAGGAAATGCTGCGCATCAAGGACCGCCAGGAGCGCCCGATGCTCTACGGTCCGACCAATGAGGAAATGATCACGGACGTCTTCCGTTCGTACGTGAAGTCCTACAAGGACCTGCCGCTCAACCTCTACCATATCCAGCTGAAGTTCCGCGACGAGATGCGCCCGCGCTTCGGCACCATGCGCTCGCGCGAGTTCCTGATGAAGGACGCCTATTCCTTCGACCTGACCCGCGAAGGCGCCGAGCATGCCTATAACCGCATGTTCGCGGCCTACCTGCGCACCTTCTCGCGCATGGGCCTGCGCGCCATTCCGATGCGCGCCGATACCGGCCCGATCGGCGGCAATCTCAGCCACGAATTCATCATTCTTGCCGATACCGGCGAGTCGGAAGTCTTCTGCCACAAGGATTTTTTGAATTTCGACGTTCCCGGCCTCGACACCAATTTCGAGGACGTTGCCGGCCTGCGCACCATCTTCGAAAAATGGACCTCGCGCTACGCGGCGACCTCGGAAATGCATGACGCACCCGCTTTCGAGGCCATTGCGGAAGGCGAACGCCTGTCGGCCCGCGGCATCGAAGTCGGCCACATCTTCTATTTCGGCACGAAGTATTCCGACGTCATGGGCGCCAAGGTTCAGGGGCCGGACGGCAAGGAGCACGCCGTGCACATGGGCTCCTACGGTATCGGCCCGACGCGCCTGGTACCCGCGATCATCGAAGCATCGCATGACGAGAACGGCATCATCTGGCCGAAGTCCGTGGCGCCCTTCGAGGCGATTGTCATCAACATGAAGTCGGGTGACGCGGCCTGCGACGCCGCCTGCGAGACGATCTACGGCGCGCTCTCGAATGCCGGCATCGACACGCTCTATGACGACAAGGACGAGCGGGCCGGCGCCAAGTTTGCGACGGCCGATCTCATCGGCGCACCGGTGCAGATCATTGCTGGTCCGCGCGGCGTTGCCAATGGCGAAGTCGAGATCAAGGATCGCAAGACGGGCGAACGCGAGACGCTGACCATCGAGGCGGCCATCAACCGCCTGACGTCCGGCAATTGATGCGCCGCGCCGGGGCAACGGGAGGGGACCATGGCTGACGCAGCGAGCGGGACAACCGAGGCTCAGGCCTACAAGAAGAACCGCCCGTTCTCCGCTTTCGAGCGGATGGTCGCCTGGCGCTACCTGCGCTCCCGGCGCAAGGAAGCCTTCATCTCGGTCATCGCCGGCTTTTCCTTCATCGGCATCATGCTGGGGGTCGCGACGCTCATTATCGTCATGGCCGTGATGAACGGTTTTCGCACGGAGCTGATCTCGCGCATCCTCGGCATCAACGGCCACATGATCGTCCAGCCGATCGATACGCCGCTGAACGATTTCGCCAAGCTTGCAGAGCGTCTTTCCGCCGTTCCGGGCGTCACCATGGCGATCCCGCTTGTCGAGGGCCAGACGCTGGCGCAGGGCACGGCAGGCGGCGGCACGGGCGCGCTGGTGCGCGGCATCCGCGCTGACGACCTTGCCAAGATGAAGGCCGTTTCGGATCATTTCAAGGAAGGCGACCTCGTCGGCTTTGCCGCCGGCGGCGGCGTGGCGATCGGCTCACGCATGGCCGAACAGCTCGGCCTCAGCGCCGGCGGCCAGATCACGCTGGTTGCTCCCGAAGGGGATGTCACACCGCTTGGCGTCAATCCGCGCGTGAAAACCTACACGGTCTCCGCCATTTTCGAGATCGGCATGTCGGAATACGACTCGTCGATCATCTATATGCCCTTGGAAGAAGCGCAGCTCTATTTCAATTCCGAAGGCGTCGTGCAGTCGATCGAGCTGTTTGTTTCCAATCCGGATGCCATCGACGAGCTGCGTCAACCGATCGAGGCGGCGGCCGAACGGCAGATCTTCATCACCGACTGGCGCCAGCGCAACCAGACCTTCTTCTCGGCCCTGCAGGTCGAGCGCAATGTCATGTTCATGATCCTGACGCTGATCGTGCTCGTTGCTGCGCTCAACATCATTTCCGGTCTCATCATGCTGGTGAAGGACAAGGGCAGCGACATCGCGATCCTGCGCACCATGGGCGCCACGTCCGGCGCGATCATGCGCATCTTCTTCATGACGGGGGCGGCGATCGGCACCGTCGGCACCTTCGCGGGCGTTCTGCTCGGCGTCATCGTGTGCCTCAACGTCGAATCGATCCGCCAGTTCTTTTCCTGGATTTCCGGCACGACGCTGTTCAACCCCGAACTCTATTTCCTGAGCCAGCTTCCGGCCGACATGAATGTCGGCGAGACGGTTTCGGTCATCGCCATGGCGCTGGTGCTGTCGTTCCTCGCGACGATCTTCCCCGCCTGGCGTGCCTCCAAGCTCGATCCGGTCCAGGCCCTGCGGTACGAATAGGAACAAGAACGCCATGAACGCGCGCGTCGCTTTGGAACTCAAGGGCATCGAACGGCACTACGGCCAGGGCGAAACCGTGCTGTCGATCCTCAAGGGCGCGGATTTTGCGCTGAAGAGCGGCGAGACGGTGGCACTCGTCGCGCCGTCCGGCACCGGCAAGTCGACCCTGCTACACATTGCCGGCCTGCTCGAAAAGCCCGATGCCGGCGAGGTCTTCGTCAACGGTCATTCCTGTGCCACGCTGTCCGACGACCAGCGCACGACGATCCGGCGCAACGAGATCGGCTTCGTCTACCAGTTCCATCACCTGCTGCCGGAATTCACCGCGCTGGAAAATATCATGATGCCGCAGCTGATCGGCGGCCTCACGAAGGTCGAGGCGCGCGAACGCGCCGCCCAGCTGCTCGACTACATGCGCATCGGCCACCGCGCCGATCATCGCCCGTCGGAGCTGTCAGGCGGCGAACAGCAGCGTGTGGCGATCGCCCGCGCTGTCGCCAATGCGCCCCTT
The DNA here is from genome assembly GCF_052438155.1 of Shinella sp. NCBI lineage: Bacteria > Pseudomonadati > Pseudomonadota > Alphaproteobacteria > Hyphomicrobiales > Rhizobiaceae > Shinella > Shinella sp. The sequence goes on from NZ_JBQVPI010000021.1 coordinate 28,820, forward strand.
CTGCTGCTTGCTGACGAGCCGACCGGAAACCTTGATCCGGAAACCGCCGGCTACGTCTTCGAGGCGCTCGAAGCGCTGGCGCGCCAGTCCGGTCTCGCGGCCCTCATCGCTACCCACAACCACCAGCTCGCCAGCTTGATGGATCGTCGCGTGACGATCGAGGACGGGCTCGTGCGCGAGCTTGCCTGACAAGCCCGCGCTTAGGGTTCACGAGCGCTAGTTATCAAGCCCGCAGATTTTGCGGGCGATCTCGTCTTTCCAGTCCTTGAGCAGCACGAATTGCGCCTGGCCGGCGACCGTCTGGTCGCCGCTCTTGCCCTTGCCGGTCAGCACATTCAGGTCGCATTCTTTCCCGCCCTCCGGATCGAGCGTGTCGTAGGACGAAAAGGTGTAGCCCGCGACGATGAAATCGAAATTGCGATAGGCAATGGTCAGCGACTGCCGCCAGCGGTCGCGCCCGATCGAATCGTTCTTCGTCGTCAGCGTGAACGAGCCATTGGCAAGCGCCGTCAGCTCCGGCTCCTGGCCATACATGGTCAGATTGCCCCAGATCGTGTTCGGCAGGGAAAGCACCAGCGTCAGCCGGTTCTCTTCCGGCTTGGCAACGTAGACATAGAGCCCGTTGTCATCCCCGCTATCGTCGCCCGGCGTCGCCACCACGGCGAGATCCGGCGTGCCGTCCTTGTTCCAGTCGCCGCTCGCCATGGCGATGATGCGGTCCGCCGGAAAATCCGCGGCGGCCGAAAGAGCGGGCAGGGCAGCCGAAAACATGAGGGCTGCAATCAACGACTTCATCTTTATTCCTCCATTGGTCGAGGCGACCTTATTGCGCTGGCGAAGGCCGGTCCAGAGGGCTTGTGGAAAGCTGTTGACACGGGAACAATAAAAGAACAAAATGGAAACATAAAAGGAAAGGGAGCCACAATGACCGATTTCTTTCGTGACCTTGCTGCATTCGCCTCCATGGCCATGTTCGTCGCCAGCTTCTCCGTCATCCTCTTTGGAATCTGATATTTCTGGTTATCATCGCCTGAATACCGGCCCACTCGACGTGGAAACCGGGTGCAACACAAAGAACCGTCTGGACGAGGCGGGTGCGAATCCGCTTAAGCTTCTTTCCTTGATATGAAGGAAGATCCCGATGGCGAGTGAAGCCCCAAAGACGGAGAGCGGAACAACCGCGCAGACACCACAATTCGTGCATCTGCGTGTTCATTCCGCCTTCTCGCTGCTGGAAGGCGCCTTGCCGATCAAGAAGATCATCGGCAAGGCGACGTCGGACCAGCAGCCGGCCATCGCCATCACCGATACGAACAACCTGTTCGCCGCGCTGGAGTTTTCGCAGAAGGCGGTTGGCGACGGGATCCAGCCGCTGATTGGTTGCCAGCTGTCGATCGACATGGAAGACGAGGGCGAAGGCGAACGTCGCGGGGGGCAGGCGCAACTTCAAAAACTGCCGTCGATCGTTCTCCTTGCGGCAACCGACGCCGGTTATACCCGGCTCGTCGATATTGTCAGCCGTGCCTATCTCGGCGGCGAGGGCAGCCAGGCGGTCCGCATCGCCTATAGCTGGCTTGAGGAGGAAGGCGCCGAGGGACTGATTGCACTCACCGGCGCGCGCGGCGGTCCGATCGATATGGCCTTCTTGTCCGGGCAGCCCACCGTGGCGCGCGCGCGGCTGGATGCGCTGAAACGGGTCTTCGGCGACCGGCTTTATATCGAATTGCAGCGCCACGGGCGTTACGACAAGCAACATGAACGGCGCATGGTCGAGCTTGCCTATGCGGAGGATGTGCCGCTGGTCGCAACCAACGAGCCGTTCTTCCCGACACCGGACGATTACGACGCCCATGATGCGCTGATGGCGGTGGCGCACAATGCGATGGTCTCCGACGACAACCGTTTCCGCCTGACGCCCGACCATTATCTCAAGAGCCGCAAGGATATGGCAACGCTCTTTGCCGATCTGCCCGAGGCCTTGGAGAATACGGTCGAGATCGCGAAACGATGCTCCTTCGTGCTGAACACACGCAACCCCATCCTGCCGCGCTTCACGGGGGCGACGGATGACCCGGAGGAGGCGGATCGTGCCGAGTCGGCGGAACTTCGCCGCCAGTCCGTGGAAGGTCTCGAGAGCCGTATGGCGCTGCTCGGCCTGACACCCGGCTATAGCGAGCAGGATTACCGGGAACGGCTGGACTTCGAGTTGGGCGTCATCGAGCGCATGAAGTTTCCCGGCTACTTCCTGATCGTTGCCGACTTCATCAAATGGGCCAAGCAACAGAACATTCCCGTTGGGCCCGGCCGTGGCTCGGGCGCGGGCTCGCTCGTCGCCTATGCGCTGACGATTACCGACGTCGATCCGCTGCGCTTCTCGCTGCTCTTCGAACGCTTCCTCAACCCGGAACGCGTCTCGATGCCCGACTTCGACATCGACTTCTGCCAGGAACGCCGCGAAGAGGTGATCCGCTACGTGCAGCAGAAATACGGCCGCGAACAGGTGGCGCAGATCATCACCTTCGGTTCGCTGCAGGCGCGCGCCGCATTGCGCGACGTCGGTCGCGTGCTGGAAATGCCCTACGGCCAGGTCGACAAGATCTGCAAGCTCGTGCCGAACAACCCGGCCAACCCGACGCCACTCTCCAAGGCGATCGAGGAGGAGCCGAAGCTCCAGGAGGAGGCGGACAAGGAGCCGGTCGTCGCGCGTCTGCTGGATATCGCCCAGAAGATCGAAGGGCTTTACCGCCACGCCTCGACCCACGCCGCCGGCATCGTGATCGGCGACCGGCCACTGTCGCAGCTCGTGCCGATGTACCGCGATCCGCGCTCCGACATGCCGGTCACTCAGTTCAACATGAAATGGGTGGAGCAGGCGGGGCTCGTAAAATTCGACTTTCTTGGCCTCAAGACGCTGACCGTTTTGAAGACTGCGGTCGATTTCATCCGCAAGCGCGACATTGAGGTGAAGCTCGAGAGCCTGCCGCTCGACGATCAACTGACCTACGAGATGCTGTCGCGCGGCGAGACGGTCGGCGTGTTCCAGGTGGAAAGTGCCGGCATGCGCAAGGCGCTGATCGGCATGCGACCGGACTGCATCGAGGATATCATCGCGCTGGTGGCGCTCTATCGCCCCGGCCCGATGGAGAACATCCCGACCTACAACGCCCGAAAACACGGCGAGGAAGAACTCGAATCGATCCATCCGACGATCGACCATCTTCTGAAGGAAACGCAGGGCGTTATCGTCTATCAGGAACAGGTGATGCAGATCGCCCAGGTTCTGTCCGGCTATTCGCTCGGCGAGGCCGATCTTCTGCGCCGCGCGATGGGCAAGAAGATCAAGGAGGAGATGGACAAGCAGCGCGCCCGCTTCGTCGAGGGCGCAGTGAAGAACGGTGTCTCCAAGCCTCAGTCGAACAACATCTTCGACCTGCTTGCGAAGTTCGCCAACTATGGCTTCAACAAGTCGCACGCTGCCGCCTATGCCATCGTTTCCTATCAGACGGCCTATCTGAAGGCGCACTACCCGGTCGAGTTCCTCGCCGCGTCGATGACCTACGATATGTCCAATACGGACAAGCTGAACGACTTCCGGCAGGATGCCGGCCGTCTCGCCATCGCGGTCATCCCGCCCTCCGTGCAGACGTCCTTTGCGCATTTCGAGACCGGCGAGAACCGCATCTACTACGCGCTCGCCGCCATCAAGGGCGTCGGCGAGGCGGCGGTGCAGCACATCGTCCAGATCCGTGGCGATACGCCGTTCAAGAGCCTTGAGGATTTCTGCACGCGCATCGATCCGAAATTCGTCAACCGGCGGGTTTTCGAAAG
>NZ_JBQVPI010000021.1:32657-90733 GCF_052438155.1 Shinella sp.
AGCCTGATCATTGCGGGCGCTTTCGACTGTTTCGGGCACGACCGCGCCGCCATGATCGCCGGCCTCGACCGGCTGCTGGGAGCGGCCCAGCGCGCGCAGGAGAACAAGACGAGCGGGCAGGGCGACATTTTCGGCATGGGCGCTGCAACGGGGCCGGAGGTCATCACGCTGCCGTCCTATACGCCGTGGCTTGCCTCCGAAAAGCTGCACCGCGAATTCCAGGTGCTCGGTTTCTTCCTGTCCGCTCACCCGCTCGACACCTACGCGCCCATTCTCTCCAAGATGCGCGTGCAGACCTTTGCGGACTTCGCCGTGGCGGTGAAGCGTGGGGCCACGGCCGGCCGCCTTGCCGGCACGGTGACGTCAAAACAGGAGCGCAAGACGCGCACCGGCAACAAGATGGGCATCGTCGCCTTTTCGGACTCGTCCGGACAGTTCGAGGCGGTGCTGTTTTCCGAGATGCTGAACCAATACCGGGACCTGCTGGAGGCCGGCAAATCGCTGGTCATGACCGTGCAGGCGGAAGAGCGCCCGGAAGGCATCGGCCTGCGCATCCAGACGCTGCGGTCGCTGGAGGAGGAATCGCTCCAGACGCAGAAGGCCCTGCGTGTCTACGTTCGCGATTCCGGCCCGCTGCGCTCCATCGCTGCTCACCTGAACACCAAGGGTGACGGCCTCGTTTCCTTCATCGTCATCAAGGAAAACGGCCAGCGCGAAATCGAAGTGGAGTTGAACGACCGCTTCCGCATCTCCGCCGAAATCGCCGCCGCCATGCGCTCGACACCCGGCGTGCTGGACGTGGAACTGGTTTAGATTCTTGTTTTGCCGCATTATCCGACGCCGAAGCGATGTCGCTTCGGCTGGAAATGCTCTCGGCCGGCAGGGGGGAAGCGGGATTTCCCAAGGCGCGCTTCAGGTGTCGCGCAACTCTTGTTCGTGCGCCGCGATCTGCGCGTAGGGAACGGGTCCGTAGATTTCTCCCGGCCTCTGTCCCGCCAGGATGTACCCGGTCTTAGCTTTCGCCAGTATCAGGATTTCATCGCCTGCGGTCACGCGGAAGGCCGGATGGGGAATGCCGTCGTAGCCGCCGCAGGGCTGGATTGTGCAGTGGATTGCCAAGGGGCGGGCGCGACTGAGCAGGAGATCGGCCGCTGCCGCAACGGGCTCCGCTGCAATGAAGGCGACGAAGCGGTCTATGTCGACTTTTCTCGCCGACCCGATAAGCGCGGTCGCCGTCACGTTGACATCCCCGCCTTCAAATCGAAGCGCGTAGAGGCGACCGTCGCCACCGTTGTAAACCGCGCCGAGCAGCCCGAAACTTGTCTGGATGATTCTGGCATCCTGATGACGCCCATCAAGTGCGATCGTCTGCACGTTCCCGTCGTCGAGCAGCGTTTCATCTGCATCGTCAGCGGCCAGACCTAGGGCGAGATGGGGGCGATCGGAAAGAGATTGCCGGAATGTCTCGACACGCGCCTTTGACAGGCGGGACGATCGTTTGGGGTTCGACAGGGCGCTTTGATCCCAAGCCGCGTTGAAATCAGCGTGCTCAAGGATGCGAATATCCGGCCATGTCCTCACCCAGGCTGCGGCGAGATCTGTTGCGGGGTCGTTCGCATCGACCGTCCGGAAGCGCGCATCCAACCGGTCAAGCGCAGCGTCCCGTCCGCCCGTAAAGCCGGTCTGAGCGGATGCGCTCTCCGGATTGGCGGCAACCCACAGGGCGAGTTCGTGCACCAGCGCGGCCTGCGAACGTGCGCCCATCGCCTTCAGACCTGCTTCGGCATTTGCGGCAATGGCTTGCATCCGTGCCCCGCAGTTATGAACGAACTGGCTATGCCCGCCGTTGCAAACCTGCGCGATGTAGAAATCTGCATGATAGAGATGGACAAGATGAGGTGGCAGCTCTTCAGGGCGATAGAAGCCTTGGGTGAAGAGGTGATTGACGAAATCCACCACGGCCGCAACGAGCTCACCGGCATCCGCTGCACGCTCGCAGGAAACTGGAATGATTCGTGATGGCGGGGGCGCGGTTGCACGTCTGCCGAACACCTTGCCGAACATGATGCCTCCCTCAAACCTTGCGCACGACACCACTTCAGGCAGGAGACCGTGCCAAAGCCGATCTCACTGCCCGCGTCAGTTCACGACCGTGATTGACGATTGCTTCTTTTTCTTCGTCTTCTTGCTGCCCTGAACGGCCGAGGCCTCCGCCTTCTGCACCTTCCGGGTCACGGTGATGAAGTCCGTGCCGTCACCGGTCTCTCGGCCAAGGTCGGTGTCGGAGATGGAGAGGGAGACGCCTTCGCCCATCAGGCCGGAAATGCGCATGCGCGTGTCGTCCGGGATGTCGAGACGGTCGAGTGTCTTGGTGAGCGCGTCCGGTGCGGATGCATCCGCTTCCGTGGCAATGCCGAGGCGTTTCAGGGTTGCCTTCGGGAGCTGGTTGTCCATGCTCACGCCGTACCATTCGGCCGTGCCCTTGTCGGCGTCGACCGCGCGGGCGATGAGGAAATGCGTGCCGAGCGCGATTTCGGGGCTGCGGATGGTGATCGGCGCTTCCAGCAGGGGCTTGAATTTCTCGCGCACGAGGATCTGGCCGTTCGGCGGCGTGCCCTTGCCGGCCTTGGTATAGACGGCGGCGATGAGCTCCGGCGTGACAGTGCCGTCGTCCGTGAGGCCTTCTGTAAGCTGGAAGGCACGGATGGCGGCCACGGTCTGTTTGCCGTGCAGCCCGTCAGGCACACCGGCGTCATAGCCGAGAGACGTCAGCAGAGCTTGGAGATCCATCATCATTTCGCGCTCGCCGCGCCGTGTGATGAGAATGCGGATCGGGTCGCGCTCTGTTCGCTCGATGACCGGGGTCATGACCTCCGGTTTCGGATCGGTCATAGCGACCTCGACGCTCTTGTCGCCGGCTTCGATCAAGCTGGGGCGCAAGCCCGCCTCCGAAAGCAGCGGTGTATCCGGCAGGACGACGACAGGCTTGAACAATGCCGCGTGCAGGATGCGCTGCGGCACGATCTCGCGGTCGGTGATCAGCACGTGGCCGCCACGCCGCGTGGTGCTGAACAGCGTCTTGGCAAAATCATTCGGCAGGCGCACGCAGCCATGCGAGGCAGGGTACGAGGGCACGCTGTTGGAAGCGTGCAGCGCGATGCCCGACCATGTCAGCCGCTGCATGAAGGGCATCGGCGCGCTGTCATAGAGATTGGAAAAGTGCGAGCGCTTCTTCTCGATGATGGAGAAGATGCCGGTCGGCGTCGAATGGCCGGCCTTGCCGGTGGAAACGCGCGACGTGGCGACCACCACCCCGCCGTCATAGATTTTCAGCTCCTGCAGGTCCTTCGATACGATGATCTGGAGCGGACCTTCGAGCGTGCCGCCGAGCGCGGTTCCGCAGCTCAGCATCAGACCCAGAATGCTCATGCCAGCGGCGATACGAAACTTCATGTGACCCATCCGTACGCAATACAAACCGTCGGGAAGCGTAAGGCATCCGGTTTAAGGAAGATTTATGCTTCCGGCAGCCGGGGTTTGTTAGCCACGCCAATGCTGGGAAAAACGTGGGGCTGGCGCCGCTTATTCGGCCAATACGCGCCTTTTTCAGATCGAACCGGCCTCACATTTTCGTGACTTCTGATTTGTATGGCCGGCGCATCAGTTCTTCGACATCACGCGGGCGGGAGGTGACGTGCGAATAGTCTTCGACCTGCCGCATAGAGTGAGCGTGCATTCTCCTGTCGCGCAGCACCGTGTTTTCTTTCGCATTCGAATAAAACGTGCCGAAACTCTTGCTGAGCGATATTTACTTTAGTAAGGTATTATTAACGAAGTTGAGGTTGCGCATTTCCATGGCATTGGGGAGCGTTCGCTTCAGTATTCTCATGTCTGCCATCATTGCATCGATCGTTTCTGCGCTTCTGGCGTGGAAGCCGGTGGCGTGAGATCGATCTTAGGGGGAAAGTAAATGGCCGCTGTAACCTACACAAAGTTTGCGATGGAGTATTTTTGGGACGTTCTTTCCGAATGGCATGATTATAAACTTGCTGTCAGCAGCGACAAGAAAACCGTTACTTTCACGTTCTCGGATACAGAGGCGGGCTGGACCAAGAAACTGGTGCTGACCGGCACCGGCCTGACGATCGCCGATGGCCTGATCACCGGCGGCACGATCAGCGGCGTCAGCGCACGCAACGAACTGGGCCAGGAAATCTACAAGGTCGCCGGCCTTGCGATCAGGGGCTATGCCTTCCGCGCCGATAATCTCTACGAGGCGAAGGGGCTCCTGCTTGCCGGCAACGACACCATAACCGGCACCGCCAAGGGCGACGATATCGAGACCGGTGCGGGCAACGACAAAGTCACGGCTGGCGCTGGAGACGACTATATCAAGGATTTCATGGGAGCCGATACCTACGACGGTGGCGCTGACTGGGACGAAGTCGATTATTCGGAGGGTGCTCGCCAACACGGTTGGCTGCCGAGCAAGGGCATTTCGGTGAACATGGTCACCGGCAAGGTGGTCGATGCGTTCGGCTTCACGGACACGCTCAAGAACGTCGAGGGTATTTACGGCACGAACTATGTGGACAAGTTTGTCGGATCGAATGGAGACAACGAATTCGCCGGCTTGGCTGGCAACGATATCATTGATGGCGGGGGCGGCGATTTTGACGGTGTCATGTATCAGCGCGATTACGACCAGGGCGGTAAGGGCAAGGTGCTTGTCGATCTGGTGAAGGGCTACGCGATTGATGGCTTCGGTGACCGGGATACGCTCAAGAACATCGAGGAAGTCACCGGCGGGCGCTTCAACGACACCATTATCGGCAACACGAAGAACAACTATCTGCGTGGCAGCGACGGCAACGACGTCATCAGGGGCGGCGGCGGCGCACAAGACCGGTTGGAGGGGCAGGTTGGCAACGACACGCTCTACGGTACGAAGGGGACGAAGGACTTCTTCGTCTTTCGCGATCGTAGCGACAGGAATCTCGGCACGGACACGGTGAATACCTTCACGGACGGTGAGGACAAGATCCATTTCCGCAACTTCAGCAAGATCGACTCCCTCTCCGACCTGAAGATCACTCAGTCGGGCGACGACGTGCTCATCACCTTCAGCCATGGCAAGATCATCGTCGACCACATCACGGTGTCGAAGTTTACGGCGGCGGACTTCCTGTTCGAATAACGAAAGCGCTCAGGACCGACCTTTGCCGAAAGTATAGCCGGTCTCGACGCTTGCCTTGCCGAATTTGTCGCGCAGCGTGTTCATCGCGGCTTCTGCCGCTGCACGGCGCGTTGCGGCGGGGTCGACGAGGTCCGGCGGGTCGGCGCGGCCGGGATCGACAAGGTCGCTGACGCCGATGCCGATCAGGCGGTATTTCGTGCCGTCGGTCTCCTTGCGCAAAAGCTCCATGCCGGTGCGGAAAATCCTGTCGGCGAGCATGGTCGGATCTTCGAGCTTGCGGTTGCGCGTCCGGCTTTTGAAGTCGGCGGTTTTCAGCTTGAGCACGACCGTATGGCCGGCAATGCCGGATTTGCGCAGGCGCGCGGCGACCTTTTCGCTGAGGTGGCGCAGATGCGCGACCAGCGCGTCATAGCCGGAAATATCGTCGAAGAAGGTGGTTTCGGCGGAAACGCTTTTCGCCGCGTCGTTAAGGTGTACCTCGCGCTCGTCCTGACCGCGGGAGAGGTTGAACAGCCGCTTGCCCATAACGCCATAGCGGCGCATCAGGTCGGTTTCCTCCATGGTCTGGAGTTGCCCGACGGTGCGGATGCCGTCGCGCTCCAGCGTCTCTGCAAAGGCCTTTCCGACGCCCCAGATCAGGCGCACCGGTTTTTCGCGCAAAAAATCCAACGCTTCCGCCTCGCCGATGACCGAAAAGCCGCGCGGCTTGTTGAGATCCGAGGCGACCTTGGCGAGAAACTTGCAATAGGAAAGACCGATCGAGATGGTGATGCCGACCTCCTTTTCGACGCGCTGGGCGAATCTCGCGAGCACGCGGGCAGGGGGATCGTGATGCAGGCGCTCGGTCCCCCTCAGCTCCAGGAAGGCCTCGTCGATGGAGAGCGGCTGTACGAGCGGCGTCAATTCCTGCATCATGGTGCGGATTTCGCGACCGACGCGCACGTATTTTTCCATGTCCGGCCTGACGACGACGGCATTGGGACAGGCTTCCAGCGCCTTGAACATCGGCATCGCGGAGCGAACCCCATGGACGCGCGCGATATAACAGGCCGTCGAGACGACGCCCCTTTTGCCGCCGCCGATGATGACGGGTTTGTCCGCAAGCTCCGGCTTGTCGCGTTTCTCGATCGACGCATAGAAGGCGTCGCAGTCGATATGGGCGAGCGTCAGGTCGTAGAGTTCGTCGTGATAGACGAGACGCGGACTGCCGCAGGCCCGACAACGGCGCAGGCCGATGGGCTGCCCGGCTAGGCAGTCGCGGCAGAAGCCCGGAAAATGCATGGTCGCGGTGCTCATGATCGGGAACAAATATTGAACATCGCGACAATACTGCTTAAGTTTACGAGTCTCAACAGTCGCAGAGGCTGAATGCATGACAACGCACAGGCATACGCATGCCGGCCTTTTCGGGCCGGGTGGTCAAAAATCGTTGCTGCCATACGGGCCTGAAAGGATCGCGTGGGCACGCACGACCGCTTCCGGCTGTACGCCCGTCGCTGCGCTGAACGCCAGCAATGTCGGTTCGTGCTCCATCAGGAAATCGACGATGCCGGCGAGGAAAGCGGGATCGTTTATGGCGCCGCGCACCTCCGTGGGGGCGACGCCGGTCAATGCCAGGAAACGCGAGAGCAATTCGGGCTCGCCTGCAAGCCAACCGAGGATAGTCACGGCGGTAGCCTCCGCGTCTTCTGTCGCGGGTGTATCTTTTTGGCTTTTCATCGTTTTTCCTCGGGAAATTTACCTTTTAATCAACCAAGTGACGCTAACGTACTTGCAGTCGGGCTGGGCGATTTCGGCTTTGCCGCAACTTATCGATCTCCCAAAAGGTTGCAAGGCCGGCGAGAGGAACAGGGACGCACGATGCCCAAACAGGTGATGATTGTCGAGGACAACGAGCTGAACATGAAGCTCTTCCGGGACCTCATCGAGGCATCCGGATATACCACGATCCAGACCAGGAATGGTATGGAAGCCCTTGATCTTGCGCGAAAATACCGGCCTGACCTGATCCTGATGGACATTCAGCTTCCTGAAGTTTCCGGCCTTGAGGTCACCAAGTGGCTGAAGGAAGACGACGAGCTGCACGTCATTCCGGTGATTGCCGTCACGGCTTTCGCCATGAAGGGCGACGAGGAGCGTATCCGCCAGGGCGGCTGCGAGGCCTATGTCTCCAAGCCGATTTCGGTGCCGAAGTTCATTGAAACCATCAAAACCTATCTCGGCGACGCGTGAGGCCGACCTATGACAGCGCGCATTCTCGTCGTCGATGATATTCCCGCCAACGTGAAGCTGCTCGAAGCGCGGCTGCTTGCGGAATATTTCGACGTGCTGACCGCTGACAACGGCTATGAAGCGCTGGCTCTGTGCGAGCGTACGCAGGTCGATCTCATCCTGCTCGACATCATGATGCCGGGCATTGACGGTTTTGAAGTCTGCGAGCGCCTGAAGGCCAATCCGCGCACCGCCCACATTCCCGTCGTCATGGTGACGGCGCTCGACCAGCCATCCGACCGTGTCCGAGGCCTGAAAGCCGGTGCCGACGATTTTCTGACCAAGCCGGTCAACGATCTCCAGCTCATGTCGCGGGTGAAAAGCCTCGTGCGGCTGAAGACGCTGACGGACGAGCTGCGCATGCGCGCGGCCACTGCGCGCGCCATTTCCATGGAGGAGGGGCTGGATGATTCCCTGGGCACCGAGCCGGGCGATGTTCTCCTCGTCGACGGGCGCGCCAGCTCGCAGGAGCGGATTGCCCGCATACTGAAGCCGATTGCCGATGTCACCTCCATTTCGGATCCGCAGGCAGCACTCTTCCAGGCGGCGGAAAGCAATTTCGAGCTGGTGATCGTCAATGCCAATTTCGACTCTTACGATCCGTTGCGCCTGTGCTCCCAGTTGCGCTCGCTGGAGCGCACGCGCTTCCTGCCCATCCTGCTGGTCGCCGAGCAGGGCGACGACGAACTGGTCGTGCGCGCGCTCGATCTCGGCGTGACGGACTATCTGATGCGGCCGATCGACCCGAACGAGCTGATCGCCCGCAGTCTCACGCAGATCCGCCGCAAGCGCTGCAACGACCGCCTGCGCGCCAGCGTGCGCCAGACTATCGAACTTGCCGTGACGGACGGCCTGACCGGTCTGCACAACCGCCGCTACCTCGACACGCATATGAAGCTCTTGATCGATCGCGCCACGGCGCGGGGCCGTCCGCTATCGGTCTGCATCACCGATATCGACCGCTTCAAAATGGTCAACGATACCTACGGTCACGATGCCGGCGACGCCGTGCTGCGCGAGTTCGCCAATCGTGTCCGTACCGCCGTTCGCGGCGCCGACCTTGCCTGCCGCTATGGCGGTGAGGAGTTCGTTCTTGTGATGCCGGATACCTCCGCAGAAATGGCGGCAGGCGTTGCAGAGCGCCTTCGCACGATCGTCGAGCGGGAACCGTTCCGTGTTCCCGGCACGGATGTTTTCCTGACCATAACTGCGTCGCTGGGCCTTGCCTCCCTGCTCCCAGAGGGGGATACGCCGGAGGCGTTGCTCAAGCGGGCCGATGCGGCAATGTACGAGGCGAAGCGTTCCGGACGTAACCGTGTCGTGGCGGCTGCCGCCTGAAGCGCCCGCTCTGACGAAGTTTGTCCACAGGTTCGTTCACATTTTTGGCATTCGTCTTTAAATCCGGGCGGTTGCCGGCAAACGCTCTGACAATGGTAAGGGATGCTTTCCATCTCTTGATGTCAGAGCATGTAGCGAAATTTGGCTATAATCGTACTATTTTCTTTTGGCGAACCTTATCAAGGGGTTGTGTTCCATACAATCTACCCGTGTGACACCACGGCATTTTGCATAGGTTGCAAGACATTCGCTCCAAGGTTGACGTAGCGTCGGCCGCCAGTGTTGTGATCCAGAACGCAAGTGATGCCCACTGAAACAATCACAACCGTCGCGGTTAACTATGAGACAACGACACGCTGTTTGAGCGTTAATAATTCGTTGATTTTTTTTCCTTTTCGCGCGATGCTCAACTCATGGGCGGCAAACAAAGCTGCACAACCGGTTACCCCATGATGCTAGGTCCGCCGCATCTCCTGGGTCGTGGGGTCGGTCGGTCAGCTGCGACAAATACGGAATCCTCGTGCCGTCGTCGTGTCTGGCCGACCCCCTTTCAACGCCGTTCCCGTCAAGGGAGCGGCGTTTTTGATTCGGCCTGTCCGCAAAAGATTGCAGGCACCGCGCGCAAAAGAAAAGGCGCCGGACGTTTCCGTCCAGCGCCTTTGCGAACCTGATCGGCTCCCAAGATTACTTGATCTTGGTTTCCTTGAACTCGACGTGCTTGCGGACGACCGGGTCGTACTTCGTCTTGGTCATCTTGTCCGTCATCGTACGGCTGTTCTTCGTGGTAACGTAGAAAGAACCGGTGTCGGCCGTCGACAGCAGCTTGATCTTGATGGTGGTAGCCTTGGCCATGGTCGTCCTGCCTTTATGAAAAAACGAAGCCGCGGACAGCCAGTCTGCTCTGCGGCTTAAATCTGGGCGGAAACTACAAATCGCGCCCGAAAAGTCAACCCCGTTTCGGTCGGAAAACGATCCGACCCAGTGAAAGTGCCAGGTAAAAGCCGAAGAAAGCGGCAATAACCCAGGCAAAACCGTCATTGCCGGAGACATCCATCGCCGCGCCGATCGCCTGCGGGCCAACGACCGTGCCGACCGCATAACAGAAGATGAAGGCGGCATTGGCTGCGGCGAGGTCCGCACCGACGAGTCGCGAGCCAAGGTGGCTGAGACCGACCGTATAGAGGCCGGCGACGCAGCCGCCCCACACCAGGAGCACCATGGCCATCAACAGCCAGTTCTGTGACACGAGCGGCAGCGAGAGCGCACCGACGAGACCGATGACGGCCATGATCGTCAGCAGGCTCCGCCGATCCTTCATGCGATCGGAAAGCATTCCCAGCGGGATCTGGAACGCCATGTTACCGATCCCCATGATGGTGAGCAGCAGGGCCGCCTGCGGCTCTGTGAAGCCCGCGCGGATGCCGTAGATCGGGAAGAGCGAGAGCCCGCCGACTTCCACCGCGCCAAAGACGAAGACAGCCGCCGTCGCCGTCGGCACGAGAAACACGTAGCGCATGAAATGCAGTTCCGGCTTCTCGTCGATAACCGGGCTTTCCCCGCGGGCGATGTAGATCGGGATCGCGGCAAGCAGGATGATGCCCGCGCCGGCGGCAAAGGGCAGGACACCGTCGCTACCGAGAATCGAGAAGAGTAGGGGACCCATGGCGAAACCGAGCGACAGCACGGTTGCGTAGATACCGAGCACGAGCCCGCGCCGGCGGGGTGGAGCGGCGGCATTGATCCAGAATTCGGACAGGATGAACAGCGTGGTGATCGCGCCGTGGAATACCAGGCGCAGCGGGAACCACAGCCAGAAATTTTCGATATAGTAGAAGCCGAGGCCACTGATGGCGGAGAGCAGGATCGCCAGCAGCATCGTCGTCGACGTGCCCCAGGCATGCGCAAGCCGGGTGGTGAAGGGCGCCGCAGCCATGGCGGCAACGCCGGCCATGGCGGAGTTGATGCCGATCAGCGTCGAGGAAATGCCGCGCTTTTCCATGATGATGGAGAGCAGCGGAAGCCCGAGGCCGATGGCGATACCGACTGCGGAAATGGCGGCGACGGCAGCAATGAGAGACCGCCAGTGGATGCTTTCCACTGGGCCGGAGGTGCCGGATTGCGGCTGCGTCATATGCGATCGATCCTCAAAGAAGGTCCCGCAGGAAGCGTCCGTGCCGGTTGCGATACAACGGCGCGGCTCTTCCGAAGGGTAGAGACTTGTCTTCCTGAATGCTTTTTTGAAGCTCTTCAAGGATCAATACGGTTATGTCGGGCATCTCGATGCCCTTGTAGTCAAAAATATCGACCCAGCGCAGGTCTTCGAGTTCGTGGCTTGCCATGGCGCCAGCCGGGTCGACGTCGGCCTCGTCGGTGAAGAGCGTGAAGAATCGCGTATCGAACCGCCGCACCATGCCGGCAGGCGTGATGGCGCGCGCGAGGAACCGGAGGTTCGAGAGGTCCGGCCGGAACGGCAGCGCACCTTCTGGCTGTTCACCAAGCGGCATTCCGACCGCGATGCCGGCTTCTTCGTAGAGTTCCCGCAGCGCCGCGACACCAATGGCGCGCAGGCGCGAGATGGAACATCGCGAGCCGGCGCGCAGGGCGAGCCGCTCATTGGCGAGCGGATTTAGCGGGTTCGAAACGGCAACGAGGTGATCGCTCGCATCACGTCGGCCGCCGGGGAAGACGTAGACGTCCGGCATGAAGACATGTTTGCTGCTGCGCCGGCCGACGAGTACGCGAACACATCCGCCCGACCGGTCGAGAAGCAGGACGGACGCTGCATCGACGGGCCGGACAGCCGTCATACGGTTCGGTCGCCGTAGGCGGGTACGACTTCCGCGTCCGTCTCTGCGGGCTTGTCGTTGAAACCGTGCATTTTCATCGCCCATTGCAGGCCGATGACGCCGCCTTTGACGGGCTGCATCATCAGGATCGACATGACGATCGCGATGGGCGTCCAGATTGCGAGGTGCTGCCAGGTGGTGAGCGACCACACGAGGTCCGTCGCCATGTAACCGCCGACCACGACGTGGCCGACGATGGTGATGACGAGATAGGGCGGCAGGTCGTCGGCGCGCTGTTGCGTATAGTCTTGGCCACAGGCGGCACAGTTCTCGACCGGCTTGAGGAATGCGCGGAAGAGGCGGCCGGTGCCGCAGGCCGGGCAACGGTTCAGCATGCCACGCTTGATGGCGCGGCCGAGCGGGCGTTCAGCGGGCGTGGCCGTTGCCGTGTCACCAAAATGCAGCGCACTGCCGGTGGTCTCGTTCGCCTGCATGATCAAGTCCTTCCTGCCGGCGGTCTGCACCGGCCTAGCGTCTCCCGCGGGGAGGGCGGGTCCCTGGCTGGCGCCGTGGTTCGCTGCCCTTGCGCCGGCCCGACTTGTGGAAGGAGCGCACCGCCGTCGGCATCTTGCGTCCTTCGCTCAACATGTCGAACCGGAGCGAACCGGCGAGCGGCACCGCTTCCGCGAGCCTCACGCGCACAGTATCCCCGAGGCGGTAGCCAAGCCCGGTTTTTTCACCGGACAGCGCCTGATGGGCCTCGTCGTAGATAAAGTAATCGCGTCCCAGCATAGATATAGGCACGAACCCGTCGGCGCCATACTCCGGCAGGGTGACAAATAGTCCCGCCTTGGTGACGCCCGAAACCCGGCCATCGAACTCTTCGCCGATGCGGCCGGCGAGGTGGTGGGCGATCAGCCGGTCGACCGTGTCACGCTCGGCCGCCATGGCACGCCGCTCGAAGGTCGAGATTTCGGCGGCAATGTCATCGAGCACGGCTTCTTCATCCGGCGTGATGCCGCCTTCGCCGAACCCGAGCGAGCCCACCAGCGCCCGGTGGACGATCAGATCCGCATAGCGGCGGATCGGCGAGGTGAAGTGGGCGTATTTCAGCAGGTTCAGGCCGAAATGGCCGATATTCTCCGGGCTGTAGATCGCCTGGCTCTGCGAGCGCAGCACCATCTGGTTGACCATCTGCTGGAACGGCTTGTCCTCAGCCTTGGCAAGGATGCCGTTGAAATGGTTGGAGCGAAGGTTGCCGCCCTTGACCAGCGAGATGTCGAGCGTCTGCAGGAATTCGCGCAGCGCCTCCTGCTTGGCGAGCGACGGCGTGTCGTGCACGCGGTAGATCAGGACCTGCTTCTTCTTCTCCAGCGTCTCGGCGGCGGCGACGTTCGCCTGGATCATCATCTCTTCGATGAGCTTGTGCGCATCGAGCCGCGGCGGCACGAAGACCCGATCGACGGTGCCGTCGTCTTTCAGCAGGATCTTGCGTTCCGGCATGTCGAGTTCGAGCGGCTGGCGTCGGTTTCGGCCAACCGTCATGATGCGGTAGGCTTCCCACAGCGGCTTCAGGATCGTGTCGAGGATCGGTCCGGTCTTGTCGTCCGGTGCGCCGTCGATGGCCGCCTGCGCCTGCTGGTAGGAGAGTTTGGCCGCACTCTTCATCATGATGCGGTGGAAGGTGTGGCTCGCCTTGCGGCCCTCATGGGAGAAGACCATGCGCACGGCAAGTGCGGGACGATCGACGCCTTCCTTCAGCGAGCAGAGATCGTTGGAGATGCGCTCCGGCAGCATGGGCACGACGCGGTCGGGGAAATAGACCGAATTGCCGCGCTTCAGCGCCTCGCGGTCAAGCGCCGATTTCGGTCGCACATAATAGCTGACATCGGCAATCGCCACGGTGACGATGACGCCGCCCGGATTGTCCGGCGACGGATCCGGCTCGGCATAGACCGCGTCGTCGTGGTCCTTGGCGTCGGCCGGGTCGATGGTGATGAGGGGGAGGCTGCGCCAGTCCTCGCGGTGCGACATCGTCGCAGGGCCGGCACTCTCGGCCTCCCGGATCACGGCATCGGGGAAGATGTGTGGAATGCCATGGGCATGGATGGCGATCATCGAGATCGCCTTTTCGGAGGCGACCGAGCCGATCACACTCTTGATCTGCGCGCGCGCCAGGCCGAAGCGGCCCATGCGCACGACATCGAGTTCCACGAGGTCGCCATCCTTGGCGCCCGCCGTGAACTCGGCATCGACATCCATCTCCTCGCCGCGGCGATCGATCGGCATGATGCGCCCGCCGCCGCCCGGCATGACGCGGAACACGCCCATGCCGGAGTTTTTCCTCTTGTCGAGAACCTTGATGATCCGCGCCGTATAGGCCGGACCGCCGCGCTCCTTCGCCGGGAAGATTTTGGCGAGCACGCGATCGCCGAGGCCGGCGACCGGCGCCTTGTCCTTGCGAGCGCCGCTCGACTGGCGGATCAGCACGGCGGGCGCGACGCCGGCATCGTCCAGCCACTCTGCCGGTCGGCCGATCAACTCGCCGTCCACGTCACGCGTGGTGATGTCGAGCACGACAACCGGGGGCAGGGCACCAGGCCGCACCAGCGACTTGCGGCGCTTTTCCAGAAGACCGTCTTCCTCGAAGGACTTGAGCAGCGCCTTCAGCTCGACGCGCGCCTCGCCCTTCAGCCCGAAGGCCTTGGCGATCTCGCGCTTGGACGCCTGTTCCGGGTGATCCGCGATGAAGCGCAGCAGCACGTCGCGCGGCGGGATGGCGCCGTGGATGATCGGTGTATTGTCCGTCGGCGGCGCGTCACGGCCCGCGGGGCCGGGCCGCTTGACGTGTCCTGCCCGGCTGCGTGGTTCCCTGGTCATGTCGTCAGGCCTTCTTTGCCTTGGCTGCAGTCTTGGGCTTGGCGGCGGCCTTTGCCTTCGGCTTTGCAGCCTTGGCACCGTCGGCCTTCGCCTTCGTGGTCTTGGCCGGCTTGGCCTTGCCCTTGGCCGGCGTCTTGCCGGCCTTTTCGGCGATCAGCACGAGCGCCTCTTCCATCGTGACGCTGTCGGCCTCCTTGCCCTTCGGCAGGGTAGCATTCACCTTGCCCCAGTTCACATAGGGGCCGTACTTGCCGTCGCGAACGGTGATGGGGCCGCCATCCGGATGGTCGCCCAGCGTCTTCAGCGCCGCCGGTGTGCCGCGCGAACGCCCGCCCGGTCCCTTCGATGCCTTGTCGGCAATGACGGTCACGGCGCGGTTGAGGCCGATCGAGAACACGTCCTCGACGGTTTCCAGGTTGGCATAGCCACCGTCATGCAGCAGGAACGGGCCGTAGCGGCCGAGGCCGGCGGAAATCATCTTGCCGCTCTCCGGATGCTGGCCGATATCGCGCGGTAGCGAGAGCAAAGCGAGCGCCTTCTCATGGTCGATGCTCGCCGGCGTCCAGCCCTTGGGCAGGCTCGAACGCTTGGCCTCCTTGCCATCGCCGCGCTGCACGTAAGGCCCGAAGCGGCCGGAGCGCAGCGTGATCTCTTCCCCGGTATGCGGGTCCTTGCCGAGGCTCTGCGGTTCGTTGGACGCGTTTGCCTCCGCGTCCGAGCCGTTATCGGCGGAAAGCTGGCGGGTGAAGTTGCAATCCGGATAGTTCGAGCAGCCGACGAAGGCGCCGAATTTTCCAAGCTTCAGCGAGAGTTTACCGGTGCCGCAGACCTGGCAGATGCGCGGATCGCTACCGTCCTCGCGCTTCGGGAAGACGAGCGGTGCCAGTTCCTCGTTCAGCGCGTCGAGAACATTGGTGACGCGCAGTTCCTTGGTTTCCTCGATCTGGGCAAAGAAGTCCTTCCAGAAATCGCGGAGAACCTGCTTCCAGTCGAGTTCGCCAGCCGAGATCTTGTCGAGCTTTTCCTCGAGATCCGCCGTGAAGTCATATTCGACATAGCGCGTGAAGAAGCTTTCCAGGAAGGCCGTGACGAGGCGCCCCTTGGTTTCCGGGATCAGCTTGCGCTTGTCGATGAGGATATATTCGCGGTCGCGCAGCGTCGCGAGCGTCGAGGCATAGGTCGACGGGCGGCCGATGCCGAGCTCTTCCATCTTCTTGATCAGCGTCGCTTCGGAGTAGCGCGGCGGCGGTTCGGTGAAGTGCTGGGTGGCATTCACCTTCTGCTTGGCGACGGCCTCCTGGGCGTTGATCTCCGGCAGGCGACCATCGTCGTCACCGCCGTCCGACTGCTCGCCGTCTTCCTTCTGGTCGGTATAGGCGGCAATGAAGCCGTCGAAGCGGATGACCGAGCCGGTGGCGCGAAGGCCTGCCTTGCGGCCGCCATTGTCGGCCTCGATCTCGACCGTCGTGCGCTCGATCTCGGCGGATGCCATCTGGCTGGCGATGCCGCGCTTCCAGACGAGGTCATAGAGCCGCAGCTGGTCCGGGTCGAGGAAGCGCTTCACCTGGTCCGGCGTGCGATCGAAGGAGGTCGGACGGATCGCCTCGTGCGCTTCTTGCGCGTTCTTCGCCTTGGTGGAATAGAAACGGGCCTTTTCCGGCACATAGCGCGCGCCGAACTGCTCGCCGACGGCGCGTCGGGCGGCATCGATCGCTTCCGGCGCCATCTGGACGCCGTCGGTACGCATATAGGTGATGAGACCGACCGTCTCGCCACCGATGTCGATGCCTTCATAAAGCTTCTGCGCCACCTGCATGGTGCGCGAGGCCGAGAAACCAAGCTTGGACGATGCGGCCTGCTGCAGGGTGGAGGTCGTGAAGGGCGGACCCGGGTTGCGCTTGGTCGGCTTCGCCTCGACGCTTTCGACGCGGTAGGCAGCACCTTCAAGCAGCGCCTTGAGATTGTTCGCCTCTTCGCCGTTGCCGATCGATCGCGCCTGCAGGCGCTTGCCTTCAGCCGAGACGAGGCGGGCCTCGAACTCGTCGCCACGCGGTGTCTTCAGAAGGGCGGAAAGGTTCCAGTATTCTTCCGAAACGAAGCGTTCGATCTCGGATTCGCGATCGCAGACGAGGCGAAGCGCCACTGACTGCACGCGGCCGGCCGACCGAGCGCCCGGCAGCTTGCGCCAGAGGATCGGCGACAGGTTGAAGCCGACGAGATAATCGAGCGCACGGCGGGCGAGATAGGCATCCACAAGAGGCGTGTCGATATCGCGCGGGTTGCGCATGGCCTCAAGCACGGCCGACTTGGTGATGGCGTTGAAGACGACGCGCTTGACCGGCTTGTCGCCGAGCACCTTCTTCTTCTTGAGAACGTCGAGCACATGCCAGGAGATTGCTTCACCTTCGCGATCCGGGTCGGTCGCGAGGATAAGGCCGTCGGAGGCTTTCACCGCGTCGGCAATGTCCTTCATGCGCTTGGCGGACGCGCTGTCCACTTCCCAGGACATTTCAAAGTCCTCGTCGGGGCGCACGGAGCCGTCCTTGGCGGGCAGGTCGCGCACGTGGCCGAAGGAGGCGAGCACGGTGTAGCCAGGGCCAAGATACTTGTTGATCGTCTTGGCCTTCGCAGGCGATTCCACAACTACAACTGTCATCGTCATTTCTCTGGTATCGGGCGCCGCACACTGGGAAGCGCGGCGAAACGGGCGCATTGCGCCGGAAAGTCGTGCTTCGACATGAACAGGGAAAGCGTTCGGGTCAAGAGGTGGGGCGGAAATTAGTGGGATACAACTCAATGCAACCAAAGATGGCTTATTCGATTGTTGCAATTTTAAATAATCGTTGTATCGTTTCCTAGGTGTAGGAATTGCAACCTATCGGTGATTCTCCTCATGGACGCAACGGACAAGCCATGAACCCGAAACAAGCCCGACCCGCCCCGCCGCCCCATACGGCAGAAGAAAACATTGCCTACATCCGCCAGATGCTGGGCGAATTGCGCACCGTCGCCAACAACGAAGGCGCCGATATTCTGCGCTATCTGATCGAGATGGCCTATGTCGAAGCGGGAGACATCCTCGCCGGCTTGCGGCCTATGTCAATCCGCGGCCATCGAGACCCGGCCATCGGCATGCCGCTCAAGTCGGCCGGCAAGGTCAAGTTCTAGAAGAACGAGGTAGACGGCTGACGCCGCGACACCGGTATGCCGGATGATCTCATCGATCTCGGCCGGCACCTGGCTCAAGGCCTCCGCAATCCGCTCCCGCTCGCCGTCGCTCGGCGGCAGCCCCAAGCCGGATAAGCCATCGTCCGCAGGCTCGCCGGCACCCGGCTGCGGCTTGAAGAGATCCGGCTCCGAGAGCGGGCGCAGACCTTCCAGCACGTCCTCCGGCGTGGTGATGATCGTCGCACCGTCCTTGAGCAGGCCATTCGTGCCCTCGCAGCGCGGATCGAGCGGCGAGCCGGGCACCGCAAAGACCAGCCGGCCGAAATCCGCCGCATTGCGCGCCGTGATGAGCGAGCCGGAGCGCACGGCCGCTTCCACCACGACGAGACCGATCGACATGCCGGCAATCAGGCGGTTGCGGCGTGGAAAATCCCGCGCACGGGGTTCCCAGCCAAACGGCATTTCGCTCACAGCAAGACCCATGCCGGCGGTGAGTTCGTCGAGCAGCCCGATGTTTTCCGGCGGATAGGGTTTGTCGAGGCCGCCGGCCATGGCGGCGATGGTGCCGGTGTCGAGGCTTGCGCGGTGAGCGGCGGTATCGATGCCACGGGCAAGGCCCGAGACGATCGTATAGCCCACGCGGCCGATCTCCCGCGCCAGCATGCCGGCGAACTTCATGCCGGAGATCGACGCGTTGCGCGCGCCGACAATGCCAACGGCCGGTGCCGTGGCGACCCTGCGGTTGCCTTTGACGGCAAGCAGCGGCGGTGCGCCGCTGATCTGGCGCAGGAGCGGCGGGTAATCCGGTTCACCGATACCGACGAAGGCTGCACCGTGCCGGTCGGCAATCTCCAGTTCGCGTTCGGCTTCTGCCTTGCTGGCAACGCGGATGACGCGCGACGCGCCGCCGCGGCGCGAGAGCTCCGGCAGCATCTCCAGCGCCGTCTCGGCGCTACCGGTGTGGTTGATGAGATCGCGAAAAGTGGCCGGGCCGACATTGTCGCTGCGGATCAGCCGCAGCCAGGCGATCCTCTGTCTTTCCGTCAGCGCAATTCCCCGGGGCCCTGCGCTGCGGTCGTCCATGGCTATCCCTTGCTGCCGATCTTGCTCTCGGTGCCGCTCATCAGGCGGCTGATATTGGCGCGGTGTTTCCACCAGGTGATGACGGTCAGCACGAGGAAGAGCAGCGCCACCTTCTCGTGACCGAGAAACCACAATACAACCGGCGATACCGCGGTTGCAACCAGGGCCGAGAGCGACGAATAGCGGGTGAGATAAGCGAGGCCGATCCAGACCGCCGCAAACACGGCGAGCATGACGGGCACCAGCCCGAGCAGCAGGCCGACATAGGTCGCAACGCCCTTGCCGCCCTTGAAGCCGAGCCACACGGGGAAGAGGTGCCCCATGAAGGCTGCGAAGCCGGCGGCGATGCCGGCGTCGAGCCCCCAGCGCGAGGCGATCGCGGCGGCGGCCGTGCCTTTCAGTGCATCGAGCAGCAGGGTTGCCGCGGCGAGCTTCTTGTTGCCGGTGCGCAGCACGTTCGTCGCGCCGATATTGCCGGAGCCGATCTGGCGCACGTCGCCGAGCCCCGCCATGCGGATGAGGATCAGGCCGAAGGGGATGGAGCCGAGCAGATAACCGAAGGCAAGGGCGGCAAGCGTCGGCAACGTGCCGAGCTGCCAGGTGAAGATGTCGGACACGTCAGTTCTCCCCCGAGACGTCTTTTCAATGCGGCGAGTGCGCGGCAGGCTAGATCAGGGGCGGCGTCCCTTCCGCCCCTGACCATCCCGGTCAGTCCAACGAATGCACCCGTTTTCCGGCAACATAGGTGCTAATCGCGCGCCCCGTAAAGCGGGCATCTTCGAACGGCGTGTTCTTCGAGCGAGAAACGAAGCGGTCCTTGGTGGCAAGCCAGGGCTCGTCGGGATCGATGATCACGATGTCGGCGGAGGCGCCCACGGCAAGGGTCCCGGCGTCGAGGCCGAAGGTTTTTGCCGGACGGGTCGACAGCGCATCGATCAGCCGCATCAGTGGTACTTCACCGCTGTGATGCAGCCTCAGCGCCGCCGCCAGCATGGTCTCGAGCCCGATCGCGCCATCCGCCGCATCCGCGAAGGGCAAGCGCTTGGTATCGACGTCCTGCGGATCGTGCGAGGAGACGATGATGTCGATATCACCGCGCGCCAGCGCATCCACCATCGCCTTGCGGTCGTCCTCGCCGCGCAACGGCGGTGAGAGCTTGAAGAAGGTGCGGTATTCGCCGATGTCGTTCTCGTTCAGCGTCAGGTGGTTGATCGAAATGCCGCAGGTGACGTTCGCGCCACGCTCGCGGGCGGTTTTCACCGCTTCCGCCGATTCCGGCACGGAGATTTGCGCCGCATGGTATTTTCCGCGCGTCAGGCCGGCGATGCGCAGATCCCGTTCGAGCGGGATCAGTTCAGCCTCGCGCGGCGTGCCGGAAAGGCCGAGCCAGCTTGCCAGCAGGCCCTCGTTCATGACGCCGCCGGCACCGAGATACTTGTCGCGGGTCTCGAGCGCGATGACGCTGCCGAATTCGCGCGCATAGGTCAGAGCACGGCGCAGCACCTGCGCATTGTGCAATGGGTTGCGGCCATTGGTGAAGGCGACGGCGCCGGCGGCCTGGAGCAGGCCGAATTCGGTCATCTCCTCGCCGTGCAGACCCTTGGTCAGGGCCGCAGCCGGGTGGATGTTGACGATCGCCTTGTCGCGGGCGTTCTTCAGCACGAATTCGACCAGCGCGATATCGTCGATTACCGGATCGGTATCCGGCATGGTGATGAAGGTCGTGACACCGCCGGCGGCGGCGGCGCGGGAGGCGGATTCGATCGTCTCGCGATGCTCGGCGCCCGGTTCTCCGACGAAGACACGCGCATCGACGAGGCCGGGGGCGGCGATCAGACCGCGGCCATCGACGACCGTAGCGCCTTCCGGCGCGCCCTGGTTCTGCGCACCGCTGCCGATGGCGGCGATCCTGCCGTTCTCGATGACGATCGAGCCCTTTTCGTCGATGTTACGCGAGGGATCGAGGATGCGGAGGTTCTTGAGGACGGTCGTGCGGCTCATGCGCGGGGTCCCTGGTTCTGTGAAAGCAGGAGCGTTTCCATCACGGCCATGCGGACGGCGACGCCCATCTCGACCTGCTGTTCGATGACGCTTTGTGGCCCGTCGGCGATTTCCGAGGCGATCTCGACGCCGCGGTTCATGGGACCCGGATGCATGACGAGCGCATCCGCCTTCGCCACCTTCAGCTTTTCAGCATCAAGGCCGTAATAGTGGAAGTATTCGCGCACCGATGGCACGAAGGCGCCGGACATGCGCTCGCGCTGCAGGCGCAGCATCATCACGACATCCGCATCCTTCAGCCCCTCCGCCATGGAGTGGTAGACCTCGCAGCCCATATCGGCGATGCCGGAGGGCAAAAGCGTCGCCGGGGCGACGACGCGAACGCGGGCACCCATGGCGTTGAGCAGCAGGATGTTCGAGCGCGCGACACGCGAGTGCAGCACGTCGCCGCAGATCGCCACGATGATGCGCGACAGCTTGCCCTTGGCGCGGCGGATGGTCAGCGCGTCGAGC
Organism: Shinella sp.; assembly: GCF_052438155.1. NCBI lineage: Bacteria > Pseudomonadati > Pseudomonadota > Alphaproteobacteria > Hyphomicrobiales > Rhizobiaceae > Shinella > Shinella sp. Next base: position 53,895 of record NZ_JBQVPI010000021.1, read on the forward strand.
AGAGCCTGCGTCGGGTGCTCGTGCTGGCCGTCACCCGCGTTCACCACCGCGCAGGAGACTTTTTGCGCAAGGAGGGCAGCCGCACCGGCTGAAGAATGGCGCACCACCAGCACGTCCGGGTGCATGGCGTTCAGCGTCATCGCGGTGTCGATCAGCGTTTCGCCTTTTTTCACCGACGAATTGCTGACCGACATGTTCATCACGTCGGCGCCAAGCCGCTTGCCGGCAAGCTCGAAGGAGGCTTGCGTACGGGTGGAGGCTTCGAAGAAGAGATTGATCTGCGTCAGGCCGCGAAGCGTCGACGTTTTCTTTTCCCGCTGGCGGGAGATTTTTACCGCTTCGTCGGCGCGGTCGAGCAGCAGGGTGATATCCTGCTCGGTCAAACCCTTGATGCCGAGAAGGTGGCGATGCGGAAAGAAGTTCATAAAACTCCGCCTCAACTGTCGTGGATACGCGGGGTCTATAGAGCGTCAGTTCCGCCGCGGCAAGGTAAACAGGTGCGGGCTTTGCGCATTCCCACGCTTTTGTGAAGCTTCAGGTGCCGGCAGCCGCAACGCCCCGTTTCGCCCGATCGCGACTTGGGCTAGAACCCGCTCATGACTCGCGACACCGAACAGAAATTTGCCGATCTCAACCAGCCGCCGCTCTGGTCGGGCATCAATGCCTATCGCTCCGACCCGCTGCTGGTCGACGCAACCGACGCGATGCCGAAGGGCCTGCGCGACGAGTTCGATGCGATCGGCCGCTACGTGACCTCGCCGGAGGCGCAGGAACTCGCCCGCATGGCGAATGTCGGCGTGCCGCAGCTGCGCACCCATGGTCCGCGCGGCGAGCGGCTCGACGTCGTCGATTTCCACCCGGCCTGGCACGCGCTGATGCGCCGTTCCATGGCGACGGGCCTGCATTCCTCGCTGTGGGAGAACGTGCCGGACGAGCAGGGCAGGGCGCACAAGGCGCGCGCCGTGCGATTCTATCTCACCGCCCAGCTCGAATGCGGCCATCTCTGCCCGCTGACGATGACGAGCGCCTCGGTCGCAGCACTTTCCGCCTCGCCGCAGGTGCAGCGCGAATGGGGCCTGAAAATCCTGTCGCGCAAATACGATTCGACCAACAAGCCCGCCATGCAGAAGAGCGCCGTCACCATCGGCATGGGCATGACGGAAAAGCAGGGCGGCACGGATGTGCGCGCCAACACGTCGTCCGCGGAGCGCGTCGGCGAGGGCATCTATCGCCTGACCGGCCACAAGTGGTTCATGTCCGCGCCGATGAGCGACGGTTTCGTCATGCTGGCACAGACCCGCGAGGGCATCGGCTGCTTCCTCGTGCCGCGCCTCCTGGAAGACGGCGTCTCCAACGGCCTGCGCTTCCAGCGCCTGAAGGACAAGATCGGCAACCGCTCGAATGCGTCGTCGGAAGTCGAGTTCACCGATACGTTCGGCTTCCTGCTCGGAAAGCCGGACGCGGGTGTTCGCACCATCCTCGACATGGTGACGCTGACGCGGCTCGACTGCGCACTGGCGTCGTCCGGCATCATGCGCGCTTCGCTCGCCGAAGCCGTGCACCATACCCGTGGCCGCATCGTTTTCGGCAAGCCGCTCGTCGCCCAGCCGATCATGACCCGCGTGCTGGCCGACATGGCGCTCGACGTCGCGGGTGCCACGGCGCTTTCCTTCCGCTTAGCGGAGGCCTTCGACAAGGCGCGCGACAGCGCCGAAGATGCGGCCTACGCCCGCATCATGACGCCTGTCACGAAATACTGGTGCTGCAAGATCGCGCCGGCGCTGATCTATGAGGCGATGGAGTGTATCGGCGGTAGCGGCTATGTCGAGGAACGCCCGATCGCACGGCATTACCGTGAGGCGCCGGTCAATGCGATCTGGGAAGGCTCGGGCAATGTCATGGCGCTCGATCTGATGCGCGTGATCAGCCGGGGCAGGGACCTGTTCGAAATGCTGTTTGCAGGCCTTGCCCGCGATCTCGGTCCGGCAGGCAAGAAGACGGTGGACGTGCTGCGCGCCGCCCTGTCGCTCTGCGAGCGGGACGAGGGCGCCGCCCGCATGCTCGTCGAGCAGCTGGCACTTGCCGCCGCGGCTGCGGAACTTTACCGCGCCGGCGCCGGCCGCGTGGCCGATGCCTTCCTGGAAACGCGCCTCGCCTCCGGCTGGCGCTCGACCTACGGCATGCTCGATTCGCGTTTCGATTCGGCCTACATCGTCGATCTGCTCTATCCGCCGGCGAGATAGGCCGTCGCCGCCAGCACCATCGGGATGGTGAAGAAGGACGCGATCGTCTGGAGTGTCGCGACGGCGGCATAGAGCGGCGCGTCGCCGCCCATCTGTTTGGCCAGTACATAACCGTTCATCGCCGTCGGCACGCTGGCGCCCATGGCGATGGTCAGCAGCGGTTCGCCGCGCATGCCGAGTGCATAGGCAGCCCCGGTCATCACAAGCGGCATGACGACCAGCTTCAGCACGACGGGCAGCAGCGCCAGTCGTCGCGGCCGCAGCGCATCGGCCAATTTCAACCCGGCACCGACCATGATCAGGCCGAGGCTGAGCGAGGTGTCTGCAACAAGCTCGGCGGTCTGCATCAGGGGATCGTAGATCTTGATGCCCAGCAGGTTGACGGTGACGCCGAGAACCGAACCGATGATCATCGGATTTGTGAGGATTTTCTGCGCGAAAGTCTTGAGGCTGCGTGTGCCGCCGCCAAACCAGACGAGAATACCGATATTGTAGAGGTTGATCGGGATGATGATCAGCGTCGCGACCAGTGCCACGAGCGCGAGGCTCTGTGGCCCGTAGAGCTTTTCGGCGATCGCCAGCGCAATGAAGGCATTCCAGCGCGTCGAGGTCTGGAAGACGGACGTATAGGTGGGCGCTGAAACGCCTGCGGCGCGGAAGAGCGGCCAGCAGAGCGCCAACACCAGCGCAATGAAGGTCAGCGAGCCGATGGAGCCTGTCGCGACGCTGCCTGCGGCGATGCCGGAGAATTCGGCATTGGCGAGCGTCGTGAACAGAAGACAGGGAAACAGCACGAAGAAACCGAGCTGTTCGAGCCCGTTCCACATGTCGCGGTCGATCAGCCGCCAGCGCTTGAGCAGCGCTCCCAGCACGACGAGCAGGAAGACGGGGAGGATGCTTTCGAAGATGGCGAGCATGATACCGGATCGGCTGGAGAGATCACCGCTCATTCCATGCCTTGGCCGGCATGGCAAGGGCAGGTTGCGTCCGCCGCCATGTGGAAATTAACCTTAATGAAGGCTTTACGTTGCGCGCTGAAGGTTAACGGGTGAAGGTACCATTCACTTGGTGTTAACCATGCGAGCGAGTGCTGAGTATGGCCAGAACGGCCCGGATTTCGGTCATGACGACCCTGTTTTGCTTTGTTGCGGTTGATATCTCCGTACCGTTGCTCGTGCTTGTCGGGAGCGTGGCGGTGAGCGAGATGATCTTCGCTGCCGGCGACCTCCTCGCGATGAAGAGGAGGGCTGCATGAAGTGGTTCCTGATTCTCTGGGCCGGCCCGATTGCGCTGCTTGGCAGCTGGTACGGGCTTTCCTATTACGACATGAGCTTCGGCTTCTTCATGCTGACGCGGGATACGCATGATCTGGTGTTCCAGATCTATGGCCATATCCTCGGCATTCCGCCGGAAAGCCTTCCGCCGCTCGTGCTGCGCGCCATCATCTTCGACAGTTTTCTGGTGCTCGGCATCATCGCGTTCCGCCGCCGCAAGCAGATTTTTGCCTGGTGGCAGGCCCGCCGTCAGTCGTCGTCGGGTGTTCTTGCGAGAGACGATAGCCTGTCCAGCGCGCCCTGAAGAATGAAGGAGGCGGCGGCCGAGTCGATACGCTCGGCCCGCTTCTTGCGCGACACATCCATCTCGATCAGCGTGCGCTCTGCCGCCACCGTTGACAGCCGCTCGTCCCAGTAGACGAAGGGGATGTCGGTCTTTTCGCTCATCGAGCGCACGAAGGCGCGTGTTGCCTGAACGCGCGGGCCGGCGCTGCCATCCATGTTGACAGGCAGGCCGATAACGAAGGCGACGACCTTTTCCTTGGCCGCGAAGGCCAGCAGCAGTTCTGCATCCTGCGTGAATTTCACGCGCTTCAGCACCGGTCGCGGCGTTGCCAGCCGCCGGCCGAGATCGGAAACCGACAGGCCGATCGTCTTCGTGCCGAGGTCGAGGCCGGCGATCGGCTGGCGGGGGCCAAGCGTCTCAGCCAGTTCTTCCAGTGTCAACGTTGCCATGGGCAGACCCTTTTCAGCGCTTGCGGACGAATTCCGTGCGCAGCACCAGCCCCTTGATGGCATCGTGCCGGCAGTCGATTTCTTCCGGGTTGTCGGTCAGGCGGATCGTCTTGATCACCGTGCCCTGCTTCAGCGTCTGGCCCGCACCCTTCACCTTCAGATCCTTGATCAGCACGACCGAATCGCCATCCACAAGCACGGTGCCGCTGGCATCGCGCACCACGTTGAGCGCGGCTTTCGCGGCTGCAATCTCGGAGGCGGGGCGCCATTCGCCGGTGGCTTCGTCATAGATGTAATCGTCGTCGCTCATGGCGGCTCCTTGCGTGGATGGTGCATCACCGGCGGGCTGCCGGGCGTTGCTCCATCTCTATCGCCACGCTTATAACGATCTCGAGATGGATGGAAACGGCATTCGCCGGATCTATATTCCGCAACTACTCATAACAGGAGAAACGTCATGAAGATCACCTGGCTCGGCCATTCGGCCTTCCGGATCGAAACCGCCAAGGCAAGAATCCTCATCGATCCGTTCTTCACCGGCAATCCCGCTTTCGACGAATCGACCCGCAAGGATGCTGTCGCCGGCCTCACGCACATCTTGCTCACCCACGGCCACGGCGACCATGTCGGCGACACGATCCAGATCGCCAGGGAAACCGGCGCGACCGTGCTGGCGAATGCCGATCTTGCCGCCTGGCTGGGCGCCAAGGGTGTGGAAAAGGTCGACATGGGCAATACCGGCGGCACCGTGCATTTCGACGGGTTTTCGACGACCTTCGTCAACGCACTGCATTCTTCTGCGCAGATCACCGAAGACGGCGTCTCTCACTCGCTCGGCAATGCCAACGGTCTCGTTCTGCATTTCGAGGAAGACCCGACGCTCTATCACATGGGCGACACGGATATCTTTTCCGACATGGCGCTGATCCACGAGCTGCACCAGCCGGAAATCGGCCTCGTGCCGATCGGCGACCGTTTTACGATGGGCGGTGCCGTGGCCGCGCTTGCCTGCCAGCGCTTCTTCAAGTTCGACACCGTCATTCCCTGCCACTACGGTTCCTTCGGCATCATCGACCAGACCGCCGACCTCTTCGTGCAGGCGATGGACGGCACATCCTCGAAGATCGAAGTGCCGGGCGTCGGCAGTACCGTCTCGCGCTAAGTGCCCGAAAACGAGGCGAGGGGGGCGTGGAAGGACCATTCCCCCGTTGCGCCTCTTGGGCTTGGTCAGTATAGCGGGTAGAAATTTCCTATCGGAGACCATCCATGTCCGTAGATCTAGCCACCGTGAAGCGCGTCGCGCGTCTTGCCCGCATCGCCGTCAGCGAGGACGAGGCAAACCGCATGACCGGCGAGCTGAACGGCATCCTCGGCTTCGTCGAGCAACTGTCCGAAGTGAATGTCGACGGCGTCGAGCCGATGACCTCCGTCACGCCGATGGTCATGCGCAAGCGCGACGACGTCGTCAGCGACGGCAGCAAGGCGGATGACATCGTCGCGAATGCGCCGGCGACAGACCGCAATTTCTTCCAGGTTCCAAAGGTTGTGGAGTAATCCTTGCCCGTCACCATCGCTGTCGAAAGCCCGTTGCAGGATGAGGTTCGCACGCTGATCGCGGAGCTGAACACGGTCCTGCTCGCGCTCTCACCGCCGGAGGCGTGTTATCATCTCACCGTCGAGCAGATGGCCGAGCCGACCGTCACGGTCTGGATCGCCCGCGACGGCGACACCGTCGTCGGCTGCGGCGCGCTGAAACGCCATTCCGAGACGGTGGGCGAGGTGAAGCGCATGTTCACCCGGCCGGAATGGCAGGGACAGGGCATCGGCCGGCGCATCCTCGGCGAGATCCAGAGCGTTGCCGAACGGGAGGGGCTGGAAACGCTCGTGCTCGAAACAGGCGACCAGCACCCGGCGGCCTGGGCAATCTACGAGAAGGCCGGCTTTTCCCGCTGCGGCCCCGTGCTCGACTATCCGGACTCACCTTTTTCCGTCTTTTACCAAAAGCAGCTTCTCGCTGCCTGACCCGAAGTGACCGCACCATGACCGATCTGACCCGCCTGACCATTGCCGAAGCCCGCGAAAAGCTCGGCGCCAAGGAGATCACCGCCGTCGAACTGACGGACGCCTATCTCGGCGCGATCGATGCGGCGAACGGCGCGCTCAACGCCTATGTCGCTGTGACGCCGGAAAAGGCGCGCGACATGGCGAAGGCCTCCGACGGCCGCATCGCCGCCGGCAAGGCCGGCGCGCTGGAGGGCATCCCGCTCGGCATCAAGGACCTGTTTGCGACCGAGGGCGTGCATACGCAGGCGTGCAGCCACATCCTCGACGGCTTCAAGCCGAAATACGAATCGACCGTTACCCAGAACCTGTGGGACGCCGGCGCCGTCATGCTCGGCAAGCTGAACATGGACGAGTTCGCCATGGGCTCATCCAACGAGAGTTCCTATTACGGCCCGGTCAAGAACCCGTGGCGCGCCAAGGGCTCGAACGCCGACCTCGTGCCCGGCGGTTCGTCCGGGGGTTCGGCCGCTGCCGTGGCCGCCTTCCTCTGCGCCGGTGCGACCGCAACGGATACCGGCGGCTCGATCCGCCAGCCTGCCGCCTTTACCGGCACCGTCGGCATCAAGCCGACCTATGGCCGCTGCTCGCGCTGGGGCATCGCAGCCTTCGCCTCGTCGCTCGACCAGGCCGGCCCGATCGCCCGCGACGTGCGCGATGCGGCAATCCTCTTGAAGTCCATGGCCAGTGTCGACGCCAAGGACACGACCTCCGTCGATTTGGCCGTTCCGGATTACGAAGCCTCGCTTGGCCAGTCGCTGAAGGGCATGCGCATCGGCATCCCGCGCGAATACCGCGTCGATGGCATGCCGGAAGAGATCGAGGCGCTCTGGCAACAGGGTATCGCCTGGCTGAAGGAAGCCGGTGCCGAGATCATCGACATTTCGCTTCCGCACACCAAATATGCGCTGCCGGCCTACTACATCGTCGCGCCTGCCGAAGCCTCATCGAACCTCGCCCGTTATGACGGTGTGCGTTACGGCCTGCGCGTCGACGGCAAGGACATCGTCGACATGTACGAGAAGACCCGCGCTGCGGGCTTCGGCACCGAAGTCAAGCGCCGCATCATGATCGGCACTTATGTGCTGTCGGCTGGCTATTACGATGCCTATTATCTCCAGGCCCAGAAGGTGCGCACGCTGATCAAGCGCGACTTCGAACTCGCCTTCAATGCCGGCGTCGACGCGATCCTGACCCCCGCGACGCCATCCTCCGCCTTCGGCATCGCCGACGAGGAGCTCGCGTCCGATCCGGTCAAGATGTATCTCCAGGACATTTTCACCGTCACCGTGAACATGGCGGGCCTGCCGGGCCTCTCCGTACCCGCCGGCCTCGACCACAAGGGCCTGCCGCTCAGCCTGCAGCTCATCGGCAAGCCCTTCGAGGAGGAAATCCTCTTCAAGACGGCGCATGTCATCGAAAAAGCCGCCGGCCGCTTCACGCCGAACAAGTGGTGGTAAGGGTCAGGTAAATTCGATCGACCCCGGCTGGCTTCTCCCCCCTCATCCGCCTGCCGGCACCTTCTCCCCGCTGGGGAGAAGGGGAAGATCGCTGACGTCGCGTTTTCCCTTCTCCCCAGCGGGGAGAAGGTGGCCCGTAGGGGCCGGATGAGGGGGCAGCCCGGCGACCATGCCAGCGCCCAGAACGTGTCGTGACGGCAACACCTACCGCTACGATAGGCGCACCTGTGCCTTTTTGGCTTGATTCCCCCAAAAGTTGAGAATAAACGCGCTCTCCCGGTCGTTCAGCCGGTGCGGATGTCAACGGATGGAGTTTTAACGCTCCTCCCGCGCGAGGCGGCCCTGCCGTCGTCGTGTACGGATGCCGCGCCCAGAATGACCGTTTGCGGACCTAGCTCAGCGGTAGAGCGTCGGTTGAGTTCCGAAGGTCGCGGGTTCGATTCCCGTTGTCTGCTCCAGTGGATAGCTCAGTGGTAGAGCATCAGATTTAGGTTCTGAAGTCGAAGGTTCAAATCCTTCTCCAACAGCCTTCCAAGCTGTCTCATATCCGGTCCGGGGACCGGACTGCGGACGGCAGATCGGGAACGGGCCGAAAGGTTCGCTTCCGGAAAGCCCGACGCCGGACGTTTGCGGTCCGGTTCGCGGTGACGGCCAAGCCGCCTTCAGGCCAGCAAGGGAGCCCGCGGTTCCCGAGCCCGCCGAAAGGCCGCGCGGTCCTCTCCCGAAAACCCGCCGCCGATGGCCGTCATCCGGTCCTTGGATCATCGCAATTCCAGCAAAAGTGCGCAGCGGTTTTGCGTCCGGAATTGCGAGTGAAAAGTGCTTGCATGCCCCCGCCCGCAGGTTCCCCGCGGCGATCAAGGGTTTCAAGGGAACTGGCGGGAAAATACGCCGGTGGCAGTCGAAACCAGAAACGAAAGGAAGATCGGTTCGTGACGTAGTGTATGACCCGAAGGAGCAAGAACAATGACGATGTTTCTCGATATGATTTTGGGGCGCCAGCGCGTCCTCGTGAAGGCCAACGAACGGGTGCTCGCCCTCTACAGGGGAGAGGTGCTCGGCATTTTCGGACCGGGTGAGCACGCCCTGCCGAACCGCCGCGGCATGCTCGAGCTGGAGCGCCATGACGTGAACCGGTCGGCCTTCACCTCGGCCTATGAGAAGTCGTTGTTCGATACGCTCCCGGAGGTGGCAGCACGCGAACTGACGGTCTTCCGGACGGGCAGCCGTGAGGTGGCCGTCGTCGAGCGCGACGGCGAGCTGCATGCGGTGCTTGCGCCGAACCAGAAGCTCGTGGTCTGGAACGCGGCCGGCCCGTGGACCGAGACGCGCGTCGACCTGACGAACCGGCTTGACATCGACCCGGAGCTGATGCGCCGCCTGACACGCGCCCGCCGCACGGAGCTCACGACGGCCTTCCTCGTCAACGACGGTCAGGTCGGCCTGCTCTTCGTCGACGGCAGCTATCAGCGCATGCTGGAGCCGGGTCTCTCCGCCTTCTGGAACGTCGGAAAGACGATCCAGGTGCGCTTGGTCGACCTGAAGCGCCAGTCGCTCGACGTGACCGGTCAGGAACTGCTTACCCGCGACAAGGTGACGATCCGGGTGAACATTGCAGCCGAGTACCGCGTCGTCGATCCGCTGAAGGCGGTGTCTGACGTGAAGGACTTTGCCGATGCCCTGTACCGGGCATTGCAGTTCGCCTTTCGCCAGACGCTCGGCACGCTGACGCTCGACCAGATCCTTGAACGCAAGGTGACGGTCAACGCGGAAGCCGCCGAGAAGGTGCGCGCCGACATGGCGGCGATTGGTGTCGAGGTTTCGGCCATCGAGCTCAAGGACGTGATCCTGCCGGGCGAGATGCGCGATATCCTCAACCAGGTCGTCGCTGCGGAGAAGCAGGCAGAAGCCAACGTCATTCGCCGCCGCGAGGAAACGAACGCCACCCGTTCGTTGCTCAACACGGCGAAGGTGATGGCGGAAAACCCGGTCATGTTGCGGCTGAAGGAGCTCGAAGCTCTGGAAGCCATCGCCGGCAAGGTGGAACGCCTGACCATCCACAATGGTACCGCTGGTCTGATGAACGACATCGTCCAGCTCCGCGACAAGTAAGGGATCGTCCGGCCGAAAGGCCGGGCGGTTTCGTTTCGGAAAGACCTTTTCCCACCCTCGACGTCATCCTCGGCCTTGCGTCGAGGATCCATTGGCGAGTGCGGAGTGTGGATGGTCGGGCCAGGCCGTGACGAAGGAGAGGTTGAGGCCTGGTCTTTGGCGTCGACGTTTTCACACGGTCCCTCGCATCATCTCCGTGGATAGCCTTTTGTCTCCCTCGCCAAGTCCCTCGTGCAGTGCTTTCATAGTGTCGGAAGGGGCCGGTCATGATCACTGTTCGCAATGCCCGTGAAGCGGATGTGCTCGCCGTCGTCGAGATCGGTGTGCGGGCCTGGGAGCAGGCCGTGGTGGGCGTGGCCGACCTTCAAGTGCGACGGGACAATGCGCGCTCCGCCTTCCAGCAGTTTCTGGGCGCCCATTGGTTGCGGGTAACTGTGGCCGAGATCGACGGCGTGCTGGCCGGCTGGGCCTCGCGCGAAGCTCTGGATGACGAGATCACCGATCTCTGGGTCGATCCGCCCCAGCAGAAGAAAGGTCTGGGCGCCGCCTTGCTCGACGCCATGGAAGAGGAAATCCTTGCCGCCGGCTTCGAGGCGGCACGCCTTCAGACCCATGCGCGCAACACGGCCGCCGTCGGTTTCTTCCAGAAACACGGTTACTCGGTCAGTTGGCTCTCGGTCGACTATCAACCGCGTCTCGACAGGGATGTGGAATCGGTCGGGCTACGCCGGCAGCTGATCGCGGAAGAACCCATCGGTTATGGGCCGGGCGGGTTTTGAAACGGGAGGCGAGCTTTCGCCGCGCCTCCCATCTTTTCACTGGTTATCCAGTTGTGCTCGCACCAGCACCAAACCCCGCTGCGTGATGCGGTAAGGCTTGCCACCGGATGACGCGATGCAACGCCGGCGTTTCAGCTTGCGGAAGAGCTCGACGTCGAGCCCGCCCGCGCGCCAGCCGTCCCGCGTAATGCACGAGACCGTTGCGATCTTTCGGTTTTCATCTTTTTCGATGTCGATCCTGCCGCCCTGGGCGAGCAGGTGGAGAATGCGCTGTTCGGCGCGCGAAATGTCCATTGTCTTGAGTGATCCGTCTGGCGTTCGAATGAACGCGAAAAAACGTTCTGCCACCCACGGGGTGGCAGGGTTCATCGTTTTTCCGACCCTGCGCGCATTGACTAGCGGGCAGGGTCCTCAGCAGGTCTCAGACGAGTTAGACATCAAAACTCCATGTGCGGACGTCTTGAAATAACCAAGCGTCGCTGCTGCGTCAATGCGCAGGCCAGATCAGCGAGTGATGCAGCATCACGGCGGTTTTGACCCCATTGGCTGCGGCAAGCGAGATATTGGCCGGACCAAGCGCAATGTCGCCGGCGGCATAGAGGCCGGGCAGGGATGTCTGGCCCATGTCGTCGGTGTGGAGAATATTGCCGATCGGCGTTTCCTTGAGTTTGAGGCCGCGGTCTGCCGGGATGGCGCTGCGCACCCGTGCCTCCGGCATGACGAAGAGCGCCTTGACCAGTGTCGGAATGCCCGGCCCGGTCTCGACCGACAGCATGCCATCCGGCCCGTCCGCGATTGCGGTAACGCGGCCCGGCCGCAGTTTCACATTGCGCTCGGCAAGCACGGCAAGCGCCTCGTCGTCCGGTTCCGGCACGGCATTGGTGAAGAGGGTGACATCGCCCCAATCGGCGACGACAGCCGCGAATCGCGCCGCTTCGGCGGTTCGGGCCAGTACGCCGACCGCGCCGCCGCCGACCTCGTAGCCGTGGCAATAGGGGCAATGCAGCACCGTCGTGCCCCAGCGCTCTGCAAGGCCGGGGATCGCCGGCAGCTGATCTTCGAAACCGGTAGCGAGCAGCACGCGCCGTGCATCTATACGCCCGCCATCGCCGGTGAGCACGGAAAAAGCGTCCCTCTCGCCCTCCAGCGTTTCGGCCGGCACATCGCGGAAGGTGACGGTCTCGTAGGCGGCAAGCTGGCGACGGGCATCGGCGAGGATATCGCGCCCCGGCCGGCCATCCTGCGCGAGAAAGCCGTGCGAATGGGCGGAGAAGCGATTGCGCGGCTCGCCGGTGTCCAAGATGGTGATGCGGCGGCGGGCGCGGGCAAGCTGCATGGCGGCGGAAAGGCCGGCAAAGCCCCCGCCGATGATGATGGCATCTTCGGTCATGGTTTCATCCTTTCTGGAACAAGCGGCATCGTTCGCCCGGCGGTGCCGGTCGTTGACGATGCGGATAGGGACGTTGTTGCGGCTTAGCCGGTATCTGCGCGGGCGCGCTTGGCTGCGGCCGCCGCGCGGAAATCCTCGGCGAGGTTGGCGAGTGTCGTGCCGGCGAAACGTGCCATCAGGATTGCTTCCGCATCCTTCAGCGCATCGCCGATCACCCGGTTGACGGATTGCTCGACCACGCAGCCCGGCATTTCCGTGGCAGCACCGATCTGGAAGACGATCGGCTCGCCGAGCGCGTTGTAAATGTCGAGCAGCGAGATATCGGCAAGCGGCCTTGCGAAATGCCAGCCGCCGCCATGGCCGCGGCCGGATTGCACGATGCCGGCATCGCGAAGCCCGGCCATGGTGCGCCGGACGACGACGGCGTTGGTATCGAGGCAGAGTGCGAGATCGTCCGAGGTCATCGGCGCGTCGCGTTCGGCCATATGTATGAGTGCGTGAAGCACGGCGGAAAGTCGGCTGTTTCTTTTCATGTAACAATAATAGTTACGAATAGCTGTGAGTGTCAACCCGGACCGGGGAGCGGAGTGTCAGCCGGCTTGCAGCATCCGATACAAGGTAGGGCCGAAGATCAGCGTCGTGGGGGCCAGAACCGCGTGCAGAATCAGGATTGCCAGCAACTGCGTGCGGAACGGTTCCTTGCGTGTCTTGTGCCGCAACAGGCGTTGCCCGGCGAAGGCGCCGAGGCTGCCGCCGATGAAGGCGAATTGCAGCAGTCGCGCTTCGGAAACGCGCCAATCGCCATCGCGCGCGGCTTCCTTGTCCCACCAGAAGAGGCAGAACGTCACGACGTTGAAGAGGAGAAAAATGATCAGAAGCGCTGTTGGCGTGCCCATTGCATGCTTTTAGCCGATCATCCTTGCGACTTGGCTAACGACGGCGAGCGGCGCCCGCCGAAAACCTTGCGCCGCCTGCCCATATGTTCTACCGAGACAGCACCGAAGACACCACAGCCAAGAGCCTGCCATGACCCTCGTCGACGTCCGTACCCCCGATCCGAAACGCTTCATCCCCGGTGCCACTGGCGACTGGGAGGTGATCATCGGCCTGGAGGTGCATGCGCAGGTTCTTTCGAATTCCAAGCTCTTCTCCGGCGCCTCCACCGAGTTCGGCAAGGCGCCGAACGCCAACGTTTCGCTCGTCGATGCGGCCATGCCCGGCATGCTGCCAGTCATCAACGAGGAATGCGTGCGCCAGGCCGTGCGCACCGGTCTCGGCCTGAAGGCCCAGATCAACCACCGCTCGATCTTCGACCGCAAGAACTACTTCTATCCGGACCTGCCGCAGGGCTACCAGATTTCGCAGTACAAGGATCCGATCGTCGGCGAAGGCAAGATCGTCATCTCGCTCGGCCCCGACCGCCAGGGCAACTTTGAAGATATTGAGATCGGTATAGAGCGTCTGCACCTTGAGCAGGACGCCGGCAAGTCGATGCACGACCAGCATCCGACCATGTCCTATGTCGACCTCAACCGTTCGGGCGTCGCGCTGATGGAGATCGTCTCCAAGCCGGACATGCGCTCGTCGGACGAGGCGAAGGCCTATATGACGAAGCTGCGCTCCATCGTGCGCTACCTCGGCACCTGCGACGGTAACATGGACGAAGGCTCGATGCGCGCCGACGTCAACGTCTCCGTGCGCCGTCCGGGCGAAGGGTTCGGCACGCGCTGCGAGATCAAGAACGTCAACTCCATCCGCTTCATGGGCCAGGCGATCGAATACGAAGCCCGCCGCCAGATCGGCATTCTGGAAGACGGCGGTTCGATCGACCAGGAAACCCGTCTCTTCGATCCGGGCAAGGGCGAGACGCGCTCCATGCGCTCGAAGGAAGACGCGCACGATTACCGCTACTTCCCTGATCCGGACCTGCTGCCGCTGGAGTTCGACAACGAATTCGTCGGCAAACTTCTGGCCGACCTGCCGGAACTGCCGGATGACAAGAAGATCCGCTTCGTCAAGGATCTCGGCCTTTCGGTCTACGATGCCTCGGTGCTCGTCTCGGAAAAAGAAACGGCGGACTACTTTGAGGAGATGATTGCTAAGGGTGCTACGCCAAAAACTGCCGCAAACTGGCTGATTAATGAATATTTTGGCCGATTGAACAGCTCGGGAAAGACAGTGCAAACCGGCCCGTTTTCTCCATCTGCCAACTCAACCATTATTTCGATGGTTTCAGACGGAACGATCTCAAGCAAAATGGCCAAAGATCTTGCAGATGCTTTATGGATCGAAATTAGCGTGCCTTATAGCGAGGTGGCTACTGAGATTGATGTTCGTCAGTTTGCAGAATCGCGCGGCATGAAGCAGGTGACTGATACCGGCGCCATCGAGAAGGCTGTCGACGAGATCATCGCCGCCAATCCCGATCAGGTGGCCAAGGTTCTGGCCAAGCCGACGCTGGCAGGCTGGTTCGTCGGCCAGGTGATGAAGGCGACGGGCGGCAAGGCCAATCCGCAGGCTGTGCAGGCGCTGGTCAAGGCCAAGCTCGGCATCGAGGACTGAAGCAGTTCCAGCAAAAGTGTGAAGCGGTTTTCCGTCCGGAATTGCTTCAGAACAAAAGGAATCTTTCATGTTCTTCGTCCGCACGGCTTCCGAGCAGGATCTGGCGAAGGTCAGCGCGCTTCTGGCCGAGACGTGGCACGCCACCTATGACGCGCTCTATGGCGCCGACAAGGTGAGCGAGATCACCGCGCGCTGGCATGCGGTGCCGGCGTTGAAGGCCCGGCTGGGGCGCAAGGACAGCGAATTCGTCGTCGCCGACAATGGCAAGGAGCTTGCCGGCATGGGCTATGTCGCCATGTCGAAGGAGCGGCCGAAGGCGGCGTTTCTCCATCAGCTCTATGTGCTGCCGCGCTTCCAGCGCCAGGGGATCGGCCGCGACATGTTCGCCGAGCTCGAATCCTGCTTTCCCGATGCCAATTCCATGGTGCTGGAGGTCGATCCGCGCAATGACGCTGCGGTCGGCTTCTACGCTGCGCACGGCTTCACCAAGGTGGGTGAGGCGCAGCATACCGCCGATAACATCTCCGGCGTGCCGCTGGATGTCTACGAGAAGCCGCTCGGCGGCTGAGCGCGACGAAAAGCCATGTGCGAACGCGCGGGAATCGCTGGACATTCAGGCGTCACCGCGCCATAAGCGGAAGAATATCGCCCGCCATGCGCGGGGTAGAACTATCAGTCTCGGGCCGCGCTTCCGGCATGGCCCTGCCAAGGACGCCAGCCCATGAACCTTCTCAAGCAGATTTTCACCTGGTGGAACGGTCAGACGATCGGCACCCGCTTTCACACCTGGCGCTTCGGCAAAAAGGTCGGCCAGGACGAGTTGGGCAATGTCTATTATCAGGGCAGCGCCAAGGATTCGGAAGGCCGCACGCGCCGCTGGGTAATCTATAACGGCTATGCCGATGCCTCCGCCATCCCGCCGGGCTGGCATGGCTGGATGCACCATCGCACGGACGTTTCGCCGGCTGACGAAGAGTACACGCCGCGCGAATGGCAGGTGGGGCACCGTCCGAACGGGACCGGCACCGCGCAGGCTTACCGCCCGCCGGGTTCGATCGCCGTTGCTGGCGAGCGTCCGCGCGTGACCGGCGACTATGACGCCTGGACGCCGGGCAACTGATACCGATTTGGCCACAATTCGCCGGTAGCTCCAAGCGACCGGCGAACGCCGGAACGGATCGCAGGAGACGGCAATCAATGACAGTCTGGTTTTCACGGGCAAACGCCGGTCGGCGGTTCCTTGTTGCTGTGCTTGCAGCCGCGGCCGCAGGCGTTGCGTTGATGCCCGTCGCGTCGAACGCCGCGCGCATCGAAAACCCGGTCGCCGTGTTCTCCGGCATAGACAAGATCACCGGCCGCATCACCAATTTCGACGTCTATATCGGTGAGACGGTACAGTTCGGCGCGCTGCAGGTGACGCCGAAGGTTTGTTATAGCCGCGACGATACCGAGGCGCAGAAGGTCACGACCTTCGTCGAGGTCGACGAGATCACGCTCGACCGGAAGATCCGCCGCATCTTCACCGGCTGGATGTTCGCCGACAGCCCCGGCCTCAACGCTGTCGAGCACCCCGTCTATGACGTCTGGCTCGTCGAGTGCAAGGCAAAGTCCGAAGTGCCGCCGCCGGAAGACGGCGAGACGAAGAGCCAGTAAGGTTTCTATCCGTTCAAAACGGTAGATGCGGCGACGCCAGCGCGTTGGCCAGCATGTCTTCGTACTCTATCTTCGGCACGTCGATCGCCCCGAACGTCTTCAGGTGCTCGGTGGTGAATTGCGTGTCGAGCAGGCGGAAGCCGCGGTCCTTGAGCCGCTCCACGAGGTGCACGAGGCAGATCTTCGAGGCATCGGTGCGCCGTGAAAACATGCTTTCACCGAAGAACGCGGCGCCCAGCGAGACGCCATAGAGCCCGCCGACGAGCTGATCGCCCTCCCACGCCTCGACCGAATGCGCATGGCCCATGCGGTGCAGGGTGCCATAGAGCGATTTGATTTTCGTGTTGATCCAGGTGGAGGGGCGGTCGGGTGCCGCTTCCGCGCAAGCGGCGAGCACGGCGTCAAAGGCACTATCGAAGCGGATGTCGAAGGGGCTTTTGCGGATGGTTTTTGCGAGACTGCGCGAGACGTGAAAGTCATCGAGCGGGATGACGCCCCGCATGTCCGGCTCGACCCAGAACAGCTCCGGGTCGTCCGCCGAATCGGCCATCGGGAAAAGCCCGATGGAATAGGCGCGCAGCAAAAGCTCCGGTGTTATCTCCGGGTGACGGCTGCGACGCCCTGCCATAACCGACGCCCTCAGGCGTCGGTCTTATTGGCCAGATAGTTCTCCAGCCAATGGATATCATAATCGCCGTTGGCGATGTCCTGGTTGCCGATCAGGTCCTGAAAGAGCGGCAGCGTCGTCTTGATGCCGTCGATGACGAACTCGTCCAGCACGCGGCGCAGGCGCATCATGCATTCGACGCGGGTGCGGCCGTGCACGATGAGCTTGCCGATCAGGCTGTCGTAGTAGGGCGGGATCTTGTAGCCCTGATAGACGCCCGAATCCACACGCACGCCCAGTCCGCCTGGTGCGTGAAAATGCGTGATCGTGCCCGGCGAGGGGACGAAGGTGCGCGGGTCTTCCGCATTGATGCGGCACTCGATGGCATGGCCGGAAAAGATGACCTCTTCCTGGGTTACCGACAGGCCGGCACCGGAGGCGACGCGGATCTGCTCGTGCACGAGGTCGATGCCGGTGATCGCTTCGGTGATGGGATGCTCCACCTGGAGGCGGGTGTTCATCTCGATGAAATAGAACTCGCCGTTCTCGTAGAGGAACTCGACCGTGCCCGCGCCGCGGTATTTCAACTTCTTCATGGCGTCGGCGCAGACCTGGCCGATCTTCATGCGCTGCTCGACATTGAGGGCAGGCGAATTGGCTTCTTCCCAGACCTTCTGGTGGCGGCGCTGCAGCGAGCAGTCGCGTTCACCCAGATGCACGGCATTGCCCATGCCGTCGCCGACGACCTGGATTTCGATATGGCGCGGCTTGCCGAGGTACTTTTCCATGTAGACCGCGTCGTTGCCGAAGGCGGCAAGCGCCTCGGAACGGGCCGTGGAGACCGCTTCGTCGAGATCGTCCTCGTTCTTGGCAACCTTCATGCCGCGACCGCCGCCGCCGGCGGTGGCCTTGATGAGCACGGGAAAGCCGATCTGGCGCGCAATTTCCAGCGCGTTCTCCGGCTTCACTTCGCCGTCAGAACCCGGAACGACCGGGATACCAAGCTCCTGCGCCGTCTTCTTGGCGGTGATCTTGTCGCCCATGATGCGGATGTGTTCCGCCGTCGGGCCGATGAAGGTGATGCCATGCGCGTCAAGAATTTCCGCGAACTTGGCGTTTTCCGACAGGAAGCCGTAGCCCGGATGCACGGCGTCGGCGCCGGTGATCTCGCAGGCGGCCACGATCTGGTGGATGTTCAGGTAGCTTTCGCGCGACGGCGGCGGGCCGATGCACACGCTCTCGTCGGCAAGGCGGACATGCATGGCGTCGGCATCCGCCGTCGAATGCACGGCAACCGTGGCGATGCCGAGCTCCTTGCAGGCCCGAAGGACCCGAAGGGCGATTTCGCCGCGGTTGGCAATGAGGACTTTGGAGATCATGGGGGCCGCCTTATTCGATGATGATCAGCGGTTCGCCGTACTCGACCGGGCTCGAATCCTGCACGAGGATTTCGGTGACCTTGCCCGAGCGCGGCGCCGGGATCTGGTTCATCGTCTTCATGGCTTCGATGATAAGGATGGTCTGGCCTTCCTTGACCGTTGCGCCAACCTCGATGAAGGGGCGCGAACCCGGTGCGGGCGACAGGTAGGCCGTGCCGACCATCGGGGCCGTGACGGCATTCTTGTTGTTGCGCGCGTCGACGACCGGAGCGGCTGCGGCAGCAGCGGGCGCGGCGTAAGCAGGTGCCGGAGCCGCCATCGGCGCCTGCACGTACTGCGGCGTGCCGGCGCGCGAGACGCGGATGCGCAGGTCGTCCTGCTCCACTTCGATCTCGGTCAGGTCGGTCTCGTTGAGGATGTTGGCGAGATCGCGGATCAGACCCTGATCGATGCCGTGTTTCTTGTCAGCCATGGAAGTGAGCCTCTGGTTTTTCTTATGTCGTGATGGAGGAGAGCGCATGGAGCGCAAGGACATAACTCTGCGCGCCAAATCCGCAGATGACGCCCTTGACGGCGGGCGCGATCATCGATTTGTGGCGGAATTCCTCGCGGGCATGCACGTTGGAAAGGTGCAGTTCGACCACCGGGATCTTGATGGCGCGAATGGCGTCATGCAGGGCGATCGAGGTGTGGGTATAGGCGCCGGCATTGATGGCGATGCCGACGGCAACGTCGCCGGCCTCGTGGATCCAGTCGACCAGGTCGCCTTCATGGTTGGATTGGCGGAAATCGACGGCAAAACCCAGCTTTTCGCCCTCGGCCTTGCAGAGCACTTCGATATCGGCGAGCGTCTGGCCGCCATAGATACCTGGCTCGCGTTTGCCGAGTGCATTCAGGTTGGGGCCGTTGAGCACAAAAAGGGGTGAAGCCATTCGTAATTCCGCATGCTGGATAGAGGATTACCTATAGACCGGCGGTTCCCGCAGGGAAAGCCCCAAGGGCAGGGGCTTTGCCGGTCGAAAGGGGCGATGTCCACAAGCAGCACAGCCTGAACAGGGTCAGCGTGGCAGGAAGATGGCCGTTCTCAGCAGGTCGCCTTGCCGCAGGCGCGCACGTTGGCGATTTTTTCGCGCAGATCGTCTGCGCCGACGGCACCGAAGATCGTCTCCTGGCCAAGCACGTAGGACGGCGTACCGGTAATGCCGAGGTCGTTTGCCAGCGAATAGGCTTCGCGCACGGCCTCGTCATGCGGCTTCTCGGTCATGGTCTTGCGGATATCCGCTTCGGTAAGGCCCATGCTGGCAGCAAGCGCGATGGCGCTTTCTTCGGTGGCCCGGCCTTCGCCGCCGAGCAGCGTGCGGTGGAACTCACCATACTTCTCCGGCGAAAGATCGCGCACGGCAGCACTCACCTTGTGGGCGGCCAGCGAATCGGGACCGAGGATCGGCAGTTCCTTCAGCACGAAGCGGACGTTCTTATCCTCCTTCAGGATATCATCCATGTCGGAGAGTGCGCGCTTGCAGTAGCCGCAGTTGTAATCGAAGAATTCGACGATCGTGACGTCGCCCTTCGGATTGCCAAGCGCAATGTCATAGGGCGAGGAGAAGATGGCCTTCTCATTGTCGGTAATGGCGCTTTGCGCCTTGGCCTGCTGCTGCGCTTCCTGCTTCTTCTGCAGGGCTTCCTGCACTTCGACCAGGATTTCGGGATTTTCGACAAGGTATTCCTTGATGAAGTCGCCGATCTCCTTCTTCTGCGCATCGTCGAGGGCGAGAGCCGGAAGAGGGGCTGCGACCGCGAGTGTAAGAGCGATGGTGGCCGCAAGCTTCGTCTTGAATGTCATGTCTGTCCTGTCCTCGTCATGATGCGCCGATGAAGTGCCATTGGCGACACCCGCGCGTCAATGCGGACGCGGGCGCTTTCAACGACTCTATGGTCGCTCGCGTGCTAACGATAGGGTAAAAGCGGCGGATTTTCGGCCCTCGCAGGATTGTGAAGACCGGCATCTTGCGGCACACAGGCGGCGACCTCGAAATGGAACGGAAGCTCATGAAACTCTCCAAGCGCGGCGCCGTCGAACCCTTTCACGCCATGGACGTGCTCGCCGAGGCAACGAAGCAGCGCGCCGCCGGCCGGCCGGTGATCTCCATGGCCGTCGGCCAGCCCGTGCACCCGGCGCCGGAAGCCGCCCGCGCGGCAGCACGCCGGGCGCTCGAGATCGGCCGCATCGGCTATACAGATGCCCTCGGCCTGCTGTCGCTGCGCCGCGCCATTTCGGATTTCTACCGGAACCATCATGGCGTTTCCGTCGATCCTGGCCGGATCGCCATCACGACCGGTTCCTCGGCCGGCTTCAACCTCGCTTTCCTGGCCCTCTTTGATGCCGGAGACCGTGTCGCCATCGCACGCCCGGGCTATCCGGCCTATCGCAACATCCTGGCGGCGCTCGGCATCGAAACGGTGGAAATCGAGGTGAATGCCGAAAACGGCTTCACCCTGACGCCGGAAGCGCTGGAAGCCGCCGGTCGCATCGACGGCGTGCTGCTCGCCAGCCCCGCCAACCCCACCGGTACGGTCACCGGCCGCGCCAATCTCGCGGCGCTCTCCGCCTATTGCCGGGACAAGGGCATCGCCTTCATTTCGGACGAGATCTACCACGGCCTCACCTTCGTCGGCGAAGAGGCGACGGCGCTGGAATTCGGCGACGAGGCGGTGATCATCAACTCGTTTTCGAAATACTATTGCATGACCGGCTGGCGCATCGGCTGGATGGTGTTGCCCGAGGCACTGGTGCGCCCGGTGGAGCGCATCGCCCAGAGCCTCTACATCTCCGCGCCGGAATTGTCGCAGATCGCGGCGGAAGCGGCGCTCGGCGCCGAGGCGGAGCTGAATGTCTATCGCGACGCCTACCGCGTGAACCGTGACTTCCTCGTCAAGCGCCTGCCGGAGCTCGGCTTCTCCATCGCCTCGCCGATGGACGGCGCCTTCTATGCCTATGTCGATGTCAGCCGCTTCACCAATGACAGCATGGCCTTTGCCCGCCGCGTGCTCGCCGAGACCGACGTTGCGGCAACACCCGGCATCGATTTCGATCCGCGCGACGGCCATCACACCATGCGCTTCTCGTATGCCGGCTCTTTCGACGAGATGAACGAGGCGGTCGATCGCCTCGCACGCTGGCTGGCCTGACCGTGAAAACGATTCCGTTTCAAGGCCTTGCGGCCGGAGACGGAATCAATCCTGCAGGCACCTGACTCTGTTTCTCAGACCCGGTTGATCGACACGCCACCATCCACAAGCATGGCCGTTCCGGTCGTGAAGCTGGATGCATCGGAGCAAAGGAAGAGCGCCGCCTCGGCAATCTCTTCCGGCTCCGCAATCCGCTTGAAGGCATTCAGCCCTGCAATGAACTGGCGCGCTTCCGGTGTGTTCGCCACGTCACGTCCCATCGGTGTGTCCGTTGCGCCCGGCAGCAGTGCATTCACGCGAATGCCTTTCGGGCCGTATTCTGACGCCAGCACCTGCACGAGGCCGATCAGGCCGGACTTCGATGCGGCATACGCGGCCAGTCCCGGAAAACCCGCCGTGTAGCCGACGAAGGTGGAGGTGAAGACGATTGCCCCGCCGCCGCGTGCCTCCATGGCGGGCAATTGATACTTTGCTGCGAGGAAGCCGCTGGTCAGGTTGATGTCGATGACGCTCTGCCAGTCTGCCATGGAAAGCGCGGGCAGAGGGCCAATCGGCCCGGTGGTGCCGGCATTGTTGAAGGCGATGTCGACGCCGCCGAACTCGGCCGTGGCGGCCTCGACCAGCGCCTGATGATGCGCCTCTTCGCTGACATCGCCTGCCACGGCGATCGCTACGCCACCTGCGGCGCGGATTTCGGCGGCGACAGCCTCAAGCCGTTCTGGCCCGCGTGCGGAGAGCACGACCTTTGCGCCTTGCCGGGCAAAGAGTAGGGCTGCGGCACGGCCGATGCCGGAGCTTGCGCCGGTGATGATGGCGACCTTGTTGGTAAGGCGGGTCATGGGTCTCTTCCTTGCTGGTTTCTGACGACCGTGGGTGTCGCAGAAGGGCGAGGGGCGAGCCACCCGTTTCCGGCCAGCCAAGAAAAAGGCCCGGACGATGCCGGGCCTTCGGATTTTTCAGAGATCAGCGCTTCTTAGAAGAAGCCGCGGCGCTGCCACCAGCCGCCCTTCTTGGGCTTGTCTGCATCGTCTTCCGGCGCGGCTTCCTTCGCCGTGGAGGATTTCACCACCGGCTCGGAGGCGATCTTGGAAAGATCGCGGTTGCCGCGGGCAGGCTTGGCCGGCTCTTCGAGATCGGCTGCTGCCGTCACGACTTCCGGTTCTGCCGGCGTGGCTTCCTCTGCAACTGCTTCGACCGTAGCCGCTACCGGCTGCGCTTCGATTTCGGTGCGGGCGGCCTCATCGACGGCGACCTCTTCCACAACCTTGGCACGGCTGCGGCGAGCCCGCTTCGGCTTGGCCGGCGCTTCTTCGGCCGCAACCTCGACCGGTGCTTCCTCTGCAACGAAAGTCACTTCGGCGACGTCCACTTCGACGGCCGTTACCTCGCCTGCATCGGCTTCATCCGAATCGCCTTCGGCATCATCACCGTCTGCGCCTTCGGCACCGGCTTCGATCGAACCGTCCTCGGGACGATTGCGACGACCGCCACGCTTGCCGCGACGGCGGCGCTTGCGACGCTGCTCGGCGGTTTCTTCGGCTGGTGCCTGCGATGCATCCGCAGCCTCTTCGCCTTCGCCATCGGCCTCGTCGTCATCAAGGTCATCCTCGTCGCCGGCCTGCTCGCCGCCGAAGGATGCAGTATCAGTGCCTTCAACGCCTTCGCCACCTTCACGACGACCACGACGACGGCGGCGACGCTTGCGCTTGCGGTTGTTTTCGTCGGCGGCGGCTGACGAAGAAGACTGGGCAGCCGGTGCAGCAGCCGCGGCAGCCGGACGTGCGTCCTCTTCTTCTTCCTCTTCGTCGATCTCATCCTCGATGACGATGTCGTCGTCTTCGGGTTCCGGCTCGAAATGCAGGATCTGCTCGATCTTCACCGGGTTTTCGACGGCCTCGCCACGGTCGATCGCAAAGTGCTGCGCGCCGACATGGGCGTCAGCCTCGATGATGATCTGGACGCCGAAGCGGGTCTCATAATCGATGATCGTGCCGCGCTTGTGGTTGAGGAGGTAGAGCGCGATATCCGGCGTCGTGCGGACCGAGATATTGTGCGTCGTGTTCTTGAGGAGATATTCCTCGATGCCGCGCAGCACATGCAGCGCCACCGATGACTGCGAGCGGATATGGCCCGTGCCGTTGCAGTGCGGGCAGACCTGCATGGTCGATTCGAGAACGGATGCGCGGATACGCTGGCGCGACATTTCGAGCAGGCCGAAATGCGAGATGCGGCCGACCTGGATGCGTGCGCGGTCGTTCTTGAGGTGGTCCTTCAGGCGCTTCTCGACGGAGCGGTTGTTGCGCTTCTCCTCCATGTCGATGAAGTCGATGACGACGAGGCCGGCAAGGTCGCGCAGGCGAAGCTGGCGCGCCACTTCCTCGGCGGCTTCCAGGTTCGTCTGGAGCGCGGTATCCTCGATGGAGTGCTCGCGGGTCGAACGGCCGGAGTTGACGTCGATCGAGACGAGCGCTTCGGTCTGGTTGATGATGATGTAGCCACCGGACTTCAGCGTCACCTGCGGCTGCAGCATGCGGTCGAGCTGGGCTTCGATGCCCGAGCGCGAAAAGATCGGATGCACGTCGCGGTAAGGCTGAACAACCTTCGCGTGGCTCGGCATCAGCATCTTCATGAAGCCCTTGGCTTCCTTGTAGCCTTCCTCGCCGGCAACGACGATCTCGCTGATGTCCTTGTTATAAAGGTCGCGGATCGAGCGCTTGATGAGCGAGCCTTCCTCGTAGACAAGGCAGGGCGCGGTGGAGGCGAGCGTCAGCGTGCGGACGTTCTCCCACAGGCGCATCAGGTATTCGAAGTCGCGCTTGACTTCGACCTTGGTGCGGTTCGCGCCGGCCGTGCGCAGAATGACGCCCATGCCCTGCGGAACTTCGAGGCTACGCGCGATTTCCTTCAGGCGCTTGCGGTCCGGAAGGTTGGTGATCTTGCGGGAAATGCCGCCGCCGCGCGCCGTGTTCGGCATGAGAACCGAGTAGCGGCCGGCCAGCGACAGATAGGTGGTGAGAGCAGCACCCTTGTTGCCGCGTTCTTCCTTGGCGACCTGCACGAGCAGGATCTGGCGGCGCTTGATGACTTCCTGGATGCGGTACTGCTTGCGCGGCTTGCGCTGCACACGATCCGGAACCTCTTCCATGGCGTCTTCGGCGCCGACGGATTCGATGACTTCCTTCTCTTCGCCGTGATGATCGTCATCATCGTCGTCATCGCGACGACGGCGGCCGCGCTTGCGCTCGGTCGGCTCGGAAATTTCGTCGGTATCGACAGCCATGGCCATCGCGCCGCCGGGCGTCTCGTCGTCGCTGGTTTCAGCGGGAGCGGCGGCCTCTTCTTCTGCCGGCGCATCCTCGGTCTTTGCCTTCGCCTTGCGGGTGCGGCGCGGCTTTTTCACCTTTTCGGCCGGGACGTCTTCGGCGGGAGCGGCGACCGCCTCGACGACTTCGGCCTCAGCCTCAGCCTCTGGTGCAGCTTCGATCGCCGGCGCGTCGTCGACGACGGTTTCAACGGCTTCCGCCGTCGGCTCGCTGTCGTCGGAAAGGTCGGTTCCGGTCTCGATCTGCTCGATCTCGTCGTCGCGGCGGTGTTCTTCCGCCTCGGCTCTCAGGAGCGCCTGACGGTCGGCCAGCGGGATCTGGTAATAATCCGGGTGGATTTCGGCGAAGGCCAGGAAGCCGTGGCGGTTGCCGCCGTAATCGACGAAGGCCGCCTGAAGCGACGGTTCGACGCGTGTGACCTTGGCAAGGTAGATATTGCCGCGGATCTGCTTCTTGTGTTCGGATTCGAAGTCGAATTCTTCTATGCGGTTTCCGCGTACGACAACGACGCGCGTCTCCTCAGCGTGAGACGCGTCGATAAGCATTTTCTCTGCCATGTAGATTGTGCTCCTCGGCGCACACGCAATCCTGGCGGCGAGCTGTTTCCTGTAGAGGAAGTGCCGGGGGAGGAGAGGGATGCGCCGAATATGTAAGTTCCCGTTAGGCCCCGGTGAGGAGTAAGCGGACGGAGGGCGGTCGGTACGCGAACGTCCCGGTGCCAGTTACCCTCTGAGAAAAGCCGCTGTGACAACATCAACGTCCAACGAGAATGCCAGTGCCATAGACCTTGAAAGGTCCGATGAAATTGCCCTTGGGGAAGGGCGGTTGGTGGAAATCCACCTTGACTGTTCCGGCCACCGCCGGTTTACGCGATCTGTTCGGACGGGAGAAAGAGGTATGACGGAGGATGAAGGCCCGGTTCGGCGCCAAGTCCCGGAGGGGTGGCTGCCTGCTCAAAGCGATTCTATCCCGTCTAAGCTTTTTCCCTGACTTTGCTTTTATGGCGGATATGTCACAATGGCAAGGGAAAAGCCAAAAGCGTCATAATCTTGATCGATTTGCCACTATGCCTGCGTCTTTGCGGCGGATGCACGGGATTGCAAGCTTTGGTTAACCCTATGGGGGCATCTATGGGGCTTGTCCTGCACCGCATTATTACGCGGGTTCCACGCGTTTGAACGGACTGCCAGTGGTAAAGCTAAGCCTCCTGACCGAACATTTTTTCCGCGGCGTCACCGTCGTCGCGCTTGCTATTGCGATCGTGATGCCGGCCCTTGCCGTTTCGGCTTCGGCCGCGCCGCTGCTCGCCTTTTCCGCCCGCATGGCCGGTGATGATGCCCGCACCCGGCTGATCATCGATTTCGATCGCAAGCCCGAATTCAAGGTGCACTACGTTGCCAATCCCTACCGCGTGCTGATCGACCTGCCGGAAACCGATTTCGGCATCAAGGCGGAGCAACTGGAGGCACGCGGCATCTTTTCCGAAATCCGCTACGGCACCATGGCCGCCGGTCGCTCGCGCATCGTGCTGACGGCATCGCGCCCTGTCGGCGTCGTCCTTGCCGAAGTGCAGGAAGAGCAGGGGGCGGCGAGCTACCGGCTGGTCATCGACGCGGCGATCGTCACCGACCAGGTATTCCAGGGCCAGATGGAAAAGCAGAGCTGGCAGGAAGCCTCCGCTCCGACCGCCGCCGAGCAAACGCCGGTGATGTTGCCGGGCAGCAAGGCGGACGGCCCCTTCGTGATCGCCGTCGATGCCGGCCATGGCGGGATCGACAATGGTGCCCGCGGTGGTGTCACCAAGACGGAGGAAAAGCACGTCACGCTCGCCTTCGCCCAGCAACTCGCCGATGCGCTCAACAAGGTGCCCGGCACGCGCGCCTTCCTGACGCGCCAGAAGGACGAGTTTCTTTCGCTCTCGCAGCGCGTGCAGCTTGCCCGCAGCGAGGGCGCGAACCTCTTGATCTCCATCCACGCCGATACCTTGAAGCAGAAGGACACGCGCGGCGCGACGGTCTACACGATTTCCGACAAGGCCTCCGACAGCCTCGCTGCGAGCCTTGCCGAGCGTGAAAACCTCTCCGACCAGATCGCCGGCATTTCTTTCGTCGACGAGCCGGCCGAGGTCGCCGATATCCTGCTCGACCTGACAAGGCGCGAGACGCAGGCCTTCTCGATCAACCTTGCCCAGAGCGTCGTCAGTGCCTTCAAGGACGAGGTGATGCTGATCAACAACCCGCATCGCCATGCCGGTTTCCGTGTTCTGACCGCGCCGGACGTGCCGTCGATCCTGCTCGAACTCGGCTTCATGTCGAACAAGGACGACGAACAACTGCTGATCGATCCGGCCTGGCAGAAGAAGGTGGCCGGCCTCGTCGCCAAGGCTGTAGAGCAGTACCGCTCGACCGTCGTGGCGAATGGCGGTTAAGCTTTTGAGACGATACATGGGACGTGCAATCAACGAACGTGCTAATATTGCTGTGCCGGAAAAGTGACAGCGGCCGCCATTGTGCGGTGGTGAAGCCTGGATGCATGCTGTAAGCCCTATTTTCCTCACATTCCGACCGCTAGACGGGGGCGAGAAAATAGGGGCGACTCGTCTTCTATCGAAGAGGTGCCGCAGCGGATTGCGTTGCGGCGGTGCAAGGCCGGGCGGCAGGTCTGCCTGATGAAATTATAAAGACATAAGGCATCGGTAACTGGCTCATGATCAGACTGATTGGATATTTCTTCGGGATTGGCACCGTCTTCTTCCTCGGTGTGGCGGGCGCGGTTGCGCTTTATCTCGGAAGTGTCACCAAGGATCTTCCCGATTATGAGGTCTTGAACAGCTATGCGCCGCCGGTGACGACGCGCATGCATGCCGGCAACGGCGCGCTGATGGCCGAATATGCCCGAGAACGCCGCCTCTACCTGCCGATCCAGGCGATCCCGGATCGCGTGAAGGCCGCCTTCCTCTCCGCCGAAGACAAGAATTTCTACCAGCATCCCGGCGTCGACGTGACGGGTCTGTTCCGCGCCATCGTGGTCAACGTCCAGAACATGGGTTCCGGCCGCCGTCCGGTGGGTGCGTCGACCATCACCCAGCAGGTCGCCAAGAACTTCCTGCTCTCGTCCGACCAGACGATCGACCGCAAGGTCAAGGAAGCGATCCTCTCCTTCCGCATCGAGCAGGCCTATTCCAAGGACCGCATTCTCGAACTCTATCTGAACGAGATTTTCTTCGGCCTGAATTCCTACGGCATTGCCGGTGCGGCACTCACCTATTTCGACAAGTCGGTCACCGAGCTGACGATCGCCGAAACAGCCTATCTTGCCGCGCTGCCGAAGGGGCCGTCGAACTATCACCCCTTCCGCCGCGCCGAGGCCGCCATCGAGCGCCGCAACTGGGTCATCGACCGCATGGTCGAGAACGGTTACGTCACGCAGAGCGACGGCGCCGATGCAAAGACCAAGCCCCTTGGCGTGACGCCGCGCCATCGCGGTTCCTATCTGTTTGCCTCGGAATATTTCTCCGAGGAGGTTCGTCGGCAGATCATCGAACGCTACGGCGACAATGCGCTCTACGAAGGCGGCCTCTCGGTCCGCACGTCTCTCGATCCGCGCATCCAGGCCGCCGCGCGCAAGACGCTCCAGAAGGGGCTGCTCAGCTATGACGAGCGGCGCGGCTTCCACGGCCCGATCAAGACGATCGAGATCGGTGACTGGGGCGTGGAGCTTGCCAAGATCGAAGCCTTCTCGGACGTGCCGGAATGGAAACTCGCCGTTGTGCTTTCTGCCGATGATGGCGGCGCCGATATCGGGCTGCAGCCGAGCAAGGAAGCTTCAGGCAAGGTCGTCGAAGAGCGCGTGACCGGTCGCATCGAGGCCGAGAACATGAAGTGGGCCTATCGTTCGGCCAAGGGTGACCGCAAGAGCGCGAAATCGCCGGCCGGCGTCTTCAATGTTGGCGACGTCGTCTATGTCGAGCCCATCGAGGGCGGCACCTATCGCCTGCGCCAGCCGCCGAAGGTCCAGGGCGGCCTCGTCGCCATGGATCCGCATACCGGCCGCGTGCTCGCCATGGTCGGTGGTTTCTCCTATGGCCAGTCGGAGTTCAACCGCGCGACGCAGGCGATGCGCCAGCCGGGCTCGTCCTTCAAGCCCTTCGTCTACGCAGCAGCCCTCGACAACGGCTACACGCCGGCCTCGGTGATCATGGACGCGCCGATCGAGATCGTCGCCGGCGGCCAGGTCTGGCGCCCGCAGAACTACGGCGGCGGCTCCGCCGGTCCATCGACGCTGCGCCTCGGTATCGAGCGTTCGCGCAACCTGATGACCGTGCGGCTTGCCAACGACATGGGCATGAACCTGGTTGCGGAATATTCCGAGCGCTTCGGCATCTACGACAAGATGCTGCCGGTGCTCGCCATGTCGCTCGGCTCCGGCGAGACGACCGTTCTGCGCATGGTCTCGGCCTATTCCGTGCTCGCCAACGGCGGCAAGCAGATCAAGCCCTCGCTGATCGACCGCATCCAGGACCGCTACGGCAAGACGATCTTCCGCCATGAAGAGCGCACCTGCGAGAACTGCAACGCCACCGACTGGGAAAACCAGGACGAGCCGACGCTGGTCGACAACCGCGAACAGGTCCTCGATCCGATGACCGCCTACCAGATCACCTCGATGATGGAAGGCGTCGTCACCCGCGGCACCGCGGCCGGCAAGATCAAGCTCGATCGCCCGACGGCCGGCAAGACCGGCACGACGAATGACGAGAAGGACGCCTGGTTCGTCGGCTACACGCCCGACCTCGTCGCCGGCCTCTATATCGGCTTCGACAGCCCGGCACCGCTCGGCCGCGGCGCGACCGGCGGCTCGCTTTCCGCACCGATCTTCAACGAGTTCATGCAGGCGGCGCTGGAAGGCACCAAGCCGACGAAGTTCATCGTGCCGGAAGGCATGCAGTTCATCGCCGTCAACCGCAAGACCGGCATGCAGGCCAACGAAGGCGATCCGGACACGATCATGGAAGCCTTCAAGCCCGGCACCGGTCCGGCCGACGTCTTCTCCGTCATCGGCGGTGAGGAATTCGCCAGCCCCGAGGAAATCCTGAAGAGCTCGCCGCAGGCGAACCAGGCGGTAACCGGCGGCAGCGGCGGTCTGTTCTGATCCACCGATGATCCAGTTCGAGGGCGGGCGCGGGGCTTTACATCCGCGCCCGCCCTCTCTATTTCGAGGCCACCGAAACACAGCATCGAAGAAAGCGGATATGCGCGCGGAAATCGAGAACATTGTCGACGAAATCAAGCAGGCCATAAGCCTGCTGAGGAGGCATCTTTGACTGGGATCAGGCGGTAAGACGACTGGACTGGTTGAACAACAAGGCAGAGGATCCCAACCTCTGGAACGATGCCCAGGAAGCCCAGAAGCTGATGCGCGAGCGCCAGCAGCTGGACGAAAGCATCAATGCCGTGCGCGCCATCGAGCAGCAGCTCAAGGACAATATCGAACTCATCGAACTCGGTGAGGAAGAGGGCGATGCTGACATCGTCAAGGATGCCGAAGACGCCCTGAAGGCTGTTCGCACCGAGGCGTCGCGCAAGCAGGTCGAGGCCATGCTGTCCGGCGAGGCCGACAGCAACGACACCTATCTGGAAGTGCATTCCGGCGCCGGCGGCACGGAAAGCCAGGACTGGGCCAACATGCTCCTGCGCATGTACACGCGCTGGGCCGAGCGTTCGGGCTACAAGGTGGAACTCCTGGAAGTCCATGACGGCGAAGAGGCGGGCATCAAGTCCGCGACGCTGCTCGTCAAGGGCCACAATGCCTATGGCTGGCTGAAGACCGAATCGGGCGTGCACCGCCTGGTCCGCATCTCGCCCTATGACAGCAATGCGCGCCGCCACACCTCGTTCTCGTCGGTCTGGGTCTATCCGGTCATCGACGACTCGATCAACATCGAGATCAACGAGAGCGACTGCCGCATCGACACCTATCGCTCGTCGGGCGCCGGCGGCCAGCACGTCAACACGACCGACTCGGCCGTGCGCATCACGCACATCCCGACCGGCATCGTCGTTGCCTGCCAGCAGGAGCGTTCGCAGCACAAGAACCGCGCCAAGGCGTG
This sequence comes from Shinella sp., assembly GCF_052438155.1. Taxonomy (NCBI): domain Bacteria; kingdom Pseudomonadati; phylum Pseudomonadota; class Alphaproteobacteria; order Hyphomicrobiales; family Rhizobiaceae; genus Shinella; species Shinella sp. Next base: position 84,771 of record NZ_JBQVPI010000021.1, read on the forward strand.
GGACATGCTGCGCGCCCGCATGTATGAGGCCGAGCTGAAGAAGCGCGAAGAGGCCGCCAACGCCGAAGCCGCCTCCAAGTCGGATATCGGCTGGGGCCACCAGATTCGCTCCTACGTCCTCCAGCCCTACCAGCTGGTGAAGGACATGCGCACCGGCGTTGAAAGCACGGCCCCGTCGGATGTTCTCGACGGCGAACTCAACGAGTTCATGGAAGCCGCACTCGCCCACCGTGTCAACGGCGGCTCCGATGCGGTCGTGGATGACCTGAACTAGAGGTCGCCATCATATGAATTCGAGAACGGGCGCTTCGGCGCCCGTTTTCAGTTGGTGGCGCGTTCGATCCTGATCTCGCCGAGATCGTCGATCACCACCGTCCAGCTCTCCGGCTCGGCAGCCTTCGGGTCGGTCTTCAGGTAGATCGTTGCAAACAGGCCCGGTTGCGTGGTGATTCCCGCCGAATTTTCCGGGCGGATGTCCGTCACATAGGGCTTCATCGCCGAAAACTCTTCGAGCACGGCCGAGGACGCGATCTTCGGGCCGGAAGCGGTCGTTTCGATCTGCTGGAGGTGGATCTCAGCCGTGCCGTCCGGCTGGCGCACGGCGACAAGCTTGTAGTAGCCGCGGCGCATCGCGGTCGGCTGCGCCGTTTCGGCGGTCTCCGGCTTGGTGGCCGTAGCACCTTCTGCCGCCGCATCGTCGGCCGGTTCTTCCCAGAAACCAGTGCTCACCACGAAGGTGACCGTCTCCGCCACGGGCGGTTCGCCTTCGGCCCAGGCGGGCGCAGCGGTGATGAAAAACAAGGTGAGGGCGGTGGCAAGTGCGTGCCGATGCATGGCAAAACTCCTGTACCGAAGCTGGGGTAATACTGTCAGTAATCGAATTGTTCGGCAAGAATCCGGTCGGACCAGGAATGATCGGGGTCTGACAGGATGAGCGCCGAAAGGCTGGCCGATTCGGCAATGCGCACGGAGGTGACGGATTTGACCTCGGTATTGTCGGCCACTGCATTGACCGGCCGTTTTTCCGCTTCCAGCACCTCGATCGTCACCGTCACCTTGTTCGGCAGCAGCGCGCCGCGCCAGCGTCGGGGCCGGAAGGCGCTGACGGGGGTGAGAGCCAGCAACGGCGCTTCCAACGGCAAGATCGGGCCGTGAGCGGATAGATTGTAGGCCGTTGAGCCAGCCGGTGTCGCAAGCAGCAGGCCGTCGCAGATCAATTCCTCCAGCCGCACACGGCCATCAACGCTCACCCGCAGCTTTGCCGCCTGGTAGGACTGGCGGAACAGGTAGACCTCGTTGATCGCCAGCGCGCGGCGCTCCTGGCCGCTTGCATCGCCCGTCACCATTTCCAGTGGCCGGAAGGCATTTTCCACCGCGCCCTCGACGCGGGCCGACAGGTCCTTCGTGTCGTACCGGTTCATCAGAAAGCCGATGGAGCCGCGGTTCATGCCGTAAACCCGCTTGCCGGTGTTCATCGTCGTATGCAGCGTCTGCAGCATGAACCCGTCGCCGCCGAGCGCTACGATGACGTCGGCCTCTTCCGGGTCGGCATTGCCGTAGATCGACATCAGCTCGTTGCGCGCTTCCTGTGCTTCAGGCGCCGTCGAGGCGACGAAGGAGAACGAGGTGGTGTCACGCGCCATGCTGCCGTTCCGCATCTTCTGGAGGACGTCCGCTCTTCTTCGAAGCGCGGAAATACCCAATCCGTTTGTTTCTACGCAGCCCCAAACGCAGGAACCACTGTGTCGCTTTCGAAAGTTGCGCAAGCGAGCCGTGGCGCACCGCACGCCCAAGCCGGCCTTTGTCGCATGCCTTTACGGCATGCGCATCTGAAAAATATGACAATGTCAGTGCAGGGAAGGCGAGGGCGCCGATTTCAGGCCTTGGAGGGCCCGCCGGCTCGTGCTTCCAGAGCTTTGAGCGTCGCCTGTCCCGCAGCCGCGGCCTGCATCGGATTGGCGAACGGCCCCTTCACGGGATAGGTGACGCCGCGGAAGGTCAGCGCGAAAAAATACTTCCCATCGATGCGCTTCTCGACCGTCACCTTGCTAACCGGCTGCTTGTCTTGCGCCACGTCTGTTCCTCCGAATTGCTAAGCGGGAATGCGGTGCTCGTTGGCACTGCGTCTCTTGGAAGGCCTATAGGCCAGTCGGCCCGACGGAGCAATCTGCAAGGCGCAAGTCTCCGGCCGATGGTGTTGTCCGTACGTAGTGGTGTGGATTTGATGTTCGCTTTTAGTGGATTTCCCGGAAGGGGAAATTCGTTTTGAAGTGCAGCCGATGCGTAGGGACAATATCTCGTCGCGGGAATTTTGCATCCGACTGAACGCCGGGGGAACAGCCTTCCCCCAAGTACATATCCCCAATTGGGGGAAATTCAGAAAATGCATGGAAAATCAAATCGCCAAAAAGGCAATGGTGCCCCCACCAGGACTCGAACCCGGGACCCCCTGATTACAAATCAGGTGCTCTACCAACTGAGCTATAAGGGCACTCGGCGTGGAGTTAGCATATTTTTCGCCGCTGTAAAGCGAAAAGGGTGGTTCAGATCGACCAGTTGCTGTCGGATGGGGTTTTGGGCATGATTTCCTTGCAGCGCAGCATGGAGCGCGGCAGGTTTTCGGCAAGGTGGTCGATGAGGGCGCGTACTGCGGGCAGCATGCCGTGGCGGGCGGTGAAGACGGCGTGGACGGTTGATTCTGCACTGCTCCAGTCCTGTAGGACGGGCGACAGGACGCCTGTGCGGAAGCCGCGTTCGGCGATGATGTCCGGCAAGAGGCCGAGGCCGACACCGGCGATGGCCGCGCGCTCCAGCACGCTGAAATCGGAGCACATGAGCACCGGTGAATGGGCGACGTCGTGCACCGCACCGTCGGCGTTGTAGAGCGTCCAGATTGCCCTGATATCGTTTTCCTGCATGGAGAGTGTCGGAACGCGGCCGATCGTGTCGAGGTCGATCGGGTCGAAGCGTTCCAGGAAATCCGGGCTTGCCGCCAGATAGCGTCGCGTGCCGCCGAAGCGGCGCACGATCAGCGACTGGTCGGTGTCGTAGCCATCGCGCACACGCAGTGCGACGTCGATTCGCTCCTCGATGAGATCGACGGGGCGGCCGGTGGTGAGGATGGAAAGGCGCACCTGCGGATAGCGCTTCATGAAACTCGGCAGCACATCCGACACGGCCGGGGCAAAGCCCGGCGGCATCGCCATGCGCACCATGCCGGCCGGTTCCGCCTTGGCGACCGCGACAACCGCTTCGGCCGCTTCCACGCCGGAGAGCACGGCCTCGCAGCGCTCGTAGAAGGACTGGCCGATGTCGGTGATGGAGAGCTTTCGCGTCGAGCGCTCGATGAGGCGCACGCCGAGTTGCTCCTCCAGTGCGGCGATGCGCTTGCTGATCTTCGATTTCGGCACCGACAGGGCGTTCGCCGCCGCGGTAAAGCCCTTGTGGCGCACGACGGCCGCATAAAGAGCGAGATCGTTCAGGTCCTGCATGGCGTTCTCTCCGGGGTTTTCTGATTTATTGTTTCCCAGGTGAAACAGTCAATTGGATTTTTACCGTCTAATCAGGTGATTGTTTTCGGATCATATGTTTCGCACCCAAACCGAACAGAGGTGCTGAACCATGAACGTCCTCCATATCGACTCCGGCATTCTCGGAGAGCATTCCGTATCCCGTCGCCTGACCGCTGCCGTTGTTGCGCAGATCAAGACTGAGCAGACCGGTGTCACCGTTACCTACCGCGACCTCGTCGCCAATCCGCTGCCACATCTTTCCGGCGCCCATCTGATGGCCGCCAACGCCAAGCCGGAAGATGTGGATGCGCAAATCGCCGCCGATAATACCGAAAGTGCAGCCGCACTCGAAGAATTCCTCGCTGCCGACACCGTCATCCTCGGCGTGCCGATGTACAATTTCTCCCTGCCGAGCCAGTTGAAAGCCTGGATCGACCGCATCGCCGTTGCCGGCAAGACGTTCCGCTATTCTGCGGAAGGTCCGGAAGGCCTCGCCAAGGGCAAGAAGGTCATCATCGTTTCCACCCGTGGCGGCCATTACAGCGCCGGTCCGGCTGCCGTGATGGATCATCAGGAAAGCTACCTGAAGGCCGTACTCGGCTTCCTCGGCATCACGGATATCGAGATCGTTCGCGCCGAAGGCCTGAACCTCAGCCCCGATTCGAAGATCGAGGCGATTTCCGAAGCCGAGCGCACCATTTCCGGCCGCGCGAACCTGCGCCTCGCCAGCTAAGCGAAAATCCCTGACACGCAAAGGCCCGCCGGCGAAAGCCGGCGGGCCTTTGCGTTTCCAATACCGACGGTTCAGCCGAACAGGTGCCGGTGCGTGGCGTAGAGCGCGATCGCCGCTGCGTTCGAGACGTTGAGCGACTTGATTGCTCCGGGCATGTCGAGCCGCGCGAGCGCATTGCAGGTGGAGCGCGTCTTCTGGCGCAGCCCCTTGCCCTCGGCCCCCATGACGAGCGCGACGCGTTTGCCTGAGAGCGTGCCCTCGAGCGGCGCCGGGCCTTCCGAGTCGAGGCCGATCGTCAGGAAGCCGAGCTTGTGGAGTTCGTCCATAGCGTCGGCCAGATTGGTCACCTGGATATAGGGAATGAGTTCGAGCGCACCGGAAGCGGTTTTGGCGAGCACGCCCGATTCGGTCGGCGAATGGCGCTGTGTCGTGATGACGGCACCGGCGTTGAAGGCGACGGCCGAGCGCATGATGGCGCCGACATTGTGCGGGTCGGTTATCTGGTCGAGCACCAGCAGAAGCGGGCTGTCCTTCAGCGCTTCCAATCGGCGGGCGGGCAATGGCCGCGTTTCGAGCATCACACCCTGGTGGATGGCTTCGGGGCCGAGTACCTTGTCGAGATCCGAGGGAAGCACGGTTTCGACGGGGTAGGGCAGGGTCGAAAAATCGGGCAGCTCCAGCCGCAGGGCAGCGTTCAGGCTCACCGAGAGCTTGATGATCTTCCGCTCGGGATTGTCGAGGGCCGCGCGCACCGTGTGCAGGCCGTAGAGATAGACCTGGTCGGGGGCAACCGCCGGCGCCTTCCAGCTTTCCGCCGGCTTGCGACGGCGGTCGTCCTTGGGTGTCGGAATCTCGCCGCGTTCACGCCGCTGGTCGCGGTGCGCCCGGCGCAGGGTGGCGTAATGGGTGTCTTTCGCGGACTTGCCGCCGGTATCGTCTTTGCTCATGCGGCCATATAAAGCATGTCGCGCAAAAGTGTGCAGCGCTTTTGCGCAAACGGCATGCAAAAAACAAAAACCGGATGGGGGAAGCAAAGCCGGGAGATCGCGGCATGTGCGGGCTGATCGTAAATGGCGCTTTCGGCTACCCTCTGGGGATGATGACGTTTTTCGCAATTTTTTTGCGTGGCTTCGTGTTGACAGGATGAATTGTGCCCGTCATATACGCCGCAGATCGAAGGCGCCGCCCACAAGGCACTGCCCGCCGGTCGACACTGGTCGCTTGATCCCGACAGAATATGGAGGGATGCCCGAGTGGTTAAAGGGGACGGACTGTAAATCCGTTGGCTCAGCCTACGTTGGTTCAAATCCAACTCCCTCCACCATTCTGTCACTGGATCAAGATCCCGCGGGTATAGCTCAATGGTAGAGCAGCAGCCTTCCAAGCTGAATACGCGGGTTCGATTCCCGCTACCCGCTCCAGGTGTTTGCCTTCATACGCAGATTCAGCGTTTCGTCATAAGGCCCTGCCTTGAAAAAACGATTCGTCATCACGATATTCCGGAAATCCGGCTCGCGTCGGGTCCTTTCCGGCATATTTTCCCGTGCATTTAACGCTTGCGCATTCGTTGCGAAAGCCTTAAACGCCTGCCAAACCGGACGGGCCGGTTAGCCCAACTTTCGTTCAGTAGGAAATAAAGACATGGCAAAGAGCAAGTTCGAGCGCAACAAGCCTCACGTAAACATCGGCACGATCGGCCACGTTGACCATGGCAAGAC
>NZ_JBQVPI010000022.1:0-87837 GCF_052438155.1 Shinella sp.
ACGTCGTACTGATCGGCGGACCAGGCACCGGCAAAAGCCACATCGCGACGGCTTTGGGCATCCAGGCGGTTGAGCATCACCGCAAAAAGATCCGCTTCTTCTCTACTGTCGATCTGGTCAATGCGTTGGAGCAGGAAAAGGCCGCAAACAGGGCGGGCCAGTTGGCCGAGCGTCTGTTGCGCCTCGACCTCGTCATCCTTGATGAGCTGGGATATCTACCCTTCAGCCCTTCAGGCGGGGCCATGCTGTTCCATCTGCTCAGCAAACTCTATGAGCGGACCAGCGTTGTTATCACCACCAACCTGAGCTTCAGCGAGTGGTCCAGTATCTTTGGCGATGCCAAAATGACCACCGCCCTGCTGGATCGCCTCACGCATCATTGCCATATCCTTGAAACCGGCAATGACAGCTTCCGCTTCAGAGCCAGTTCCGCCGCCCCAAAATCCAGAAAGGACAAATCACCCGCTTGACCCTGCTCGTCGCAGGCAGCACATCAACCACGCCCACCCGGGTCACTTCTCAATGAAAATCCCGGGTCACTTCTCAGTGCAACTCAACACTCTCGCTGGAGACCGCAGCCTTGCACAGTGCTCGTGAGAACTACCTGGACTATGTCTCTACCGCTCGGCTCGACCGGAGCGAACCGATCGAAAACGACGAACTAGCTCAGGCCGAGGTCGCGAGCGACTTCGCTGAAGCGCTCGATGACACGCTCCATGACTATGCGGATAAACTCGAAAAGCTCAGGACGATCGATTTCGGCCCCAAGTTGGCCGTCGGCGAAGGCGCTGTCGTCAAGCTGTCCGGCCGCCACTTTGTGATCGCGGTGTCAACGAGCAAGTTTACCTGTCAGGGGCGTGAGCTCATGGGCATTTCCACGATGGCGCCGATCTTCGAAGCGATCGAGGGTGCCCGAGCCGGGGAGACCGTGCAGTTCAACGGCCGGGACCTCACCGTAGAAGACGTGGAATAAAGCCTGTCCGCCGTCAGCGCCCATGGCACAGATTTGAGGTTGTGATTTAAGGAGGATTTGGGCTTCGTCGTAGTGACGAAGGAACGAAGATGAAGCCCAAATCCTCCTATTCAAAATCGCCGTCGAAGGCCCCTGCGGAGCAGGTGGTGAAGGACATCCGGCGGCAGACCCGGCGGCATTTCTCGGCGGAGGACAAGATCCGCATCGTGCTGGAAGGTCTGCGCGGCGATGACAGCATCGCCGAGCTGTGCCGCAAGGAGGGCATCGCCCAGAGCCTATACTACACCTGGTCGAAGGAGTTCATGGAAGCGGGCAAGCGGCGCCTGGCAGGCGACACCGCCCGTGCCGCGACAACCGGCGAGGTGCAGGATCTGCGCCGCGAAGCCCGTGCCCTGAAGGAATGCGTGGCCGACCTGACGCTCGAAAACCGCTTGCTGAAAAAAAGCATGATCGCGGATGGGGGCGACGAAGAATGAGGTATCCCGCATCCGAAAAGCTCGAGATCATCCGGATCGTCGAGCAGTCGCACCTGCCTGCCAAGCGCACGCTGGACCAGCTCGGCATCGCCCGCCGGACGTTCTACCGCTGGTATGATCGCTACGTTGAAGGCGGGCCAGAAGCGCTGGAGGATCGGCCATCGGCGCCGAGCCGTGTGTGGAACCGCATCGGTGACGACATCCGGGACCAGATCGTCGAGATGGCGCTGGAAACAACCGAGCTATCGCCCCGGGAGCTGGCTGTGCGGTTCACCGACGAGAAGCGCTACTTTGTGTCGGAAGCCACGGTTTATCGCCTGTTGAAGGCCCATGATCTGATCACCAGCCCGGCATACGTGGTGATCAAGGCGGCCGATGCGTTCCACACCAAGACCACGCGACCGAACGAGATGTGGCAGACCGACTTCACCTACTTCAAAATCATCGGGTGGGGCTGGATGTATCTGTCGACCGTGCTCGACGACTTCTCGCGCTACATCATCGCCTGGAAGCTGTGCACCAACATGCGCGCCGAGGACGTCACCGACACGCTGGACCTCGCCCTCAAGGCATCGGGCTGCGACAGCGCCACGGTGCTGCACAAGCCCCGACTGCTGTCAGACAACGGCCCGAGCTACATCGCCGACGATCTGGCCGCATACATCGAAGCCCAGAAGATGAGCCATGTGCGCGGCGCCCCGTGTCATCCCCAGACCCAAGGCAAGATCGAGCGCTGGCACCAGACCCTGAAAAACCGCATCCTGCTGGAAAACTACTTCCTGCCCGGCGACCTCGAGGCCCAGATCGCCGCCTTCGTCGAGCACTACAATCACCAGCGTTACCACGAGAGCCTGGCCAACGTGACGCCCGCCGACGCCTACTTCGGCAGGGCTCCGGCCATCATCAAACAGCGCGAAAGGATCAAGCAACAGACCATCGAATATCGGCGCTTGCAGCACCGCAAGCTCGCCGCTTAACATCAACCCCCAGACGAGGCCCGCACTCCGCTAATCTACGCCGCGATCTGCGCCGAATGTTCTGACGACGGACAAGCATCTGCGCCGACGGCGGTCAAGGCACAGTCGCCCTCCTCGAACGCGGCTGACGGTAGATCAACGCCATGACAGCGATCCGCTTCCAACTGTCGGAGACGCGATATGACAACTGATGTGCTGCTGTACAGCACGAATTGGTGCCCGTTCTGCCGCCGGGCGAAGACGCTCCTCAAGGAGAAGGGCGTGCAATGGAAGGAACTCGATATCGAGGCGGATCCGGTTCACCGGCAGGCCATGACGGAAGCGTCGGGTCGAAACACCGTGCCGCAGATCTTCATCAACGGCACGCATGTCGGTGGCTCCGACGAGCTTTTCGAGCTCGATGTCAGAGGCGAACTCGACAAACTCCTCGGGCGCACGCCGCGCGCCAACTGAGGGGGCGCGGCCCGGGCAGACACCCCATGACCCCGCGCCGGTTTTTGAACGGGAAAGGAGAGTCCGTTGGTCTCAGCTATCTGGAATGACGCCACCATCGCCACAAGCAACGAGACGGTCGTCGTCGAGGGAAACCACTACTTCCCACCGTCGGCGGTCGATTTTGGCCTGCTTGAGATGAGCCCGCACACGTCCGTCTGTCCGATCAAGGGCACCGCGCGCTACTTCCATGTTCGTGTGGGCGATGCGCTCAACGCGAACGCGGCCTGGACCTATCCCGATCCGACGCCGGAAGCCGAGGGCATTCGGGATCACGTCGCTTTCTGGAAGGGCGTGGACGTTGCATAGCAGACCGGTCAGGCGGCGGCTTCGCTGATGGCCCTGTGCAAGCGCCGGCATCTAAAATCTTCCGCCCATCCCGAAACGGCTCGGCTGAAGGACACTGCCCCGGGCCGTTCGGCGCCAACAGCGTCGAATCCTTGCGTCTCTGCCGGATCAAGACGGGTGGATTGAGATGGAGCATGCCGGGTTCGATGCCGCTTTCGCCAAGCTTGCGGAGGGATACAGCGAAGGCGCCTACGAAGGCCGGCGTTTCGGCCTGACTGTCCGGCGATCCGGGGATGGGCGCCGCAACAGCCTGTTCGCCAGGGAGTTGGCCGGGACCGACATTGTCAGCTTCAACCTCTACCGCGTTACGTCAGACAAAACCTTGCTGAAGCCGTGCGAGATGTCCGCCGAAAAGGTCGTGGCGTTCGTGCTGGATTTCAGACCGGCCCCCTGACGGGCAGGTGGCGGTCCCGGCCGACCGGTCCGCGTGCGACGCCCGCTCCCTACGACTGCGCAGGTCGCTCAAAGGTATCGAAACTATAGCCGCTGGTCATTGGACTTCGTCTGGCGATGAATTCATCTTCTATGCATCGCCATCCGTGGGGAAATCGGTGCTGGCTCCCGTGTAAGCCAGATTGAGAAAGTCTAAGCGATGACGAATAACAATTCCGCCACCCTTCCGACACCTTCTGATCTTGACGAATGCGCAGCGATGACTGTCGCCGACGCTCTGAAGATTATTCTCGCGAACAGCTTCGCGATCTACCTGTAGACAAAAAATTTCCACTGGCACGTCTCCGGACCCTACTTCAGGGACTATCATCTGCTTCTTGATGAGCAGGCCGCAGAGATCCTCGCCGCCACCGATGCGATCGCCGAGCGCGCGCGAAAGACGGGTAACACCACTATTCGATCGATCGGCGATATCGCGCGCCACCAGACCATCAAGGACAATGATGCTGAGTTCGTGACGCCGCAGGACATGCTGGGCGAGCTCCGCGCCGACAATCTCCACATGGTCGAGTCATTTCGCCGCGCAAAGGACGTCGCGGACAAGGCGAAGGATAATGCGACGTCCGGCCTTATCGATGCCTGGACGGACGAGGCTGAGCGCCGTGCGTGGTTCCTCTTCGAAATCAGCCGCTAGCACTGCGCAGGGCAAACCTACGTCAGGAATGACGTCTGGGCGTGGGAGGTGATGATGGCGAAGGCCGGCTTTGGAGGGGGATGCCATTGGTGCACAGAAGGAGTGTTCCAGGCGTTGCGCGGCGTCGCCCAGGTCGACCAGGGCTTTGTCCAGTCGGACGCGCCGGCAGATACCTGGTCAGAAGGGGTGATCGTCACCTTCGATCCATCGGTTGTTCCGTTGGCGACGCTGTCCGAGGTGCATCTCAGAACGCATTCCGCTGCCAGGGCCCGCTCACCTCGCAGCAAGTACCGCAGCGCGATCTACATCTTTGAAGAGAGCCAGCGGCCGGAGGCCGAACTGGCGATCGACCGCTTCACCGACGCGTCGGGCAAGCCGGTGCACACCCTGGTCCTCCCGTTTAAAGGTTTCAGGGCGTCGGACGAGCGTTACCAGAACTACTATCGAACCGACCCGAGCAGGCCCTTCTGCCGCCGCTACATCGATCCCAAGCTGGATCATATCCGACGGCACTTTTCGGAACTGGCGCTCCCTGAAGCGAAGCCGACTGTCGGGGAGATCGACATGAAGTCGGAGCCGGGGCCTGTCAGGGCTTCACGAACCGATAGGCGAAGCGATCGGTTTTGCCCTTGATCGAGGGATCGAACACCTTGATCGAGTGCGGATCGTCCTCGTTCGCGAGTATGGTGCTTACCGCGTCCAGCACGAAGCCGGCCGCCTCGACCTCCTCGCGGACGGACGCGGGATCGATCCGATGCAGCGACTGGGCGTCGCTCGTGCCCGACCCAGCGGCGGCGGCGTGGTCGACGATGACGTAGGACCCACCCGGCTTAAGCCGCTCGTAGACGGCTCGATTGAAGTTGGCCGCCGTCGCGCCCTTGTCCTGGATCAGCGCGGTGTGGAGATCGTGGTAAAACAGGTGCAGCCACAGGACATCCGCGGGCTGCGTGGCCTTCGGCATCGCCACGAGGTCCGCCGAGACGGCCTCGACGTTCTCTCGGCCCGGCTCCTTCGCAAGCGTCCGCATGCTGCCGACCGGATCGTTCTTGAAGTGGGCGACTTCGGCCGGCACGAAGCTGTAGACCCGTCCTTCGGGTCCCACGACGTCGGAGAAGAGGCGGGTCCAGTCGCCGTCGCCTGGGTAAACGTCGATGACGGTGCAGCCCGCATCGACGCGTGCGAACCGGATTAATTCGGATAGCTTGGATTGGTCGTACATCGGGCTCTCCTTTACGTTTGAGCAGTCGACGAGGGCGCGCGGGGTGCGAGAGGCGATGCAAGGCTGATCCACCGTATGCTCCGATGCGATGGCCGCAGATGGTCAGCGCTATGCCGGCCCGGACGCGTCCACCTGCGCGGCCCGAGCCAGTGCCTGCGTATCGACATATTCCCGGATTGTCAACGGCGGAGTAAAAACCGGCCACTTGGCGGCGCAAAAGTCGGCCACCTTGGCGCGCGCATGAGACCCGCGGGAGGGCGTAGCCCGAGCGGGGTCTCATGCGCGCGCGGCGATTTTTTGAGAGGTCTCAGCCGGCCTTTCGGGCGCGGCTTTGGGCGAGACGATAGCTGTCGCCGTTCATCTCGAGGATGCTGACATGGTGGGTGATACGGTCGAGCAGAGCGCCGGTGAGACGCTCCGACCCCAAGGTCTCGGTCCATTCGTCAAAGGGAAGATTGCTGGTGATCAGAGTGGCGCCGCGTTCATAGCGTTGCGAGATCAACTCGAAGAGCAACTCTGCGCCGGTTTTGGAAAGCGGCACAAAGCCCAGCTCATCGATGATCAACAGCTTGTAGGCGGCCATCTGTTTCTGGAGCCGTAGCAGTCGCCGCTCGTCACGGGCCTCCATCATCTCGCTGACCAGTGCGGCGGCCGTGATGAAACCAACGGACAGGCCCTTCTGGCATGCGGCCAGACCGAGACCGAGCGCGACATGCGTCTTTCCCGTGCCGCTGGGGCCAAGCGCAATGACGTTCTCGCGCCGCTCGACCCACTCGCAACGCGCCAGGTCCAGCACCTGCATCTTGTTGAGCTTGGGGATGGCTGCGAAGTCGAAACTGTCGAGGCTTTTGACGACCGGGAACTTGGCCGCCTTGATGCGGCGTTCGACCTTACGGCGATCCCGTTCGATCATCTCCCGCTCGGCAAGCCGGAATAGGTATCCGACATGATCGACGCCTTCGGTGGCGCACAGCCGGGCCAGCTTCTGATACTCACGCTGGAATGTCGGCAGCTTCAGGGTCTTGAGATAGTGTGCGAGAAGGATCTCCGGCGCTTCGGTGCTCATGCCGCTTCTCCCGCATCCGACGACAGGAGGCGCATGTAGGCTTTCGCCGAAGTCGTCTCGACCGTCGCCCTCGGCAAGTAGGGATAGATGGACAGGTCCAGTCGCGGCGGCCGGCGTTCCACCCGGCACAGGATCAGATGCTTGATCGCGTCGAAGCCGATGGCTCCGAGTTGGAGGGCCTGCTTCACCGCCGCGTGAAGGTCGGCACGCTCAAAGCTCTCCAGCAGGCGCAGGACCTGAACATACTCACGCCGGCCATGCTTGGCCATGCGGCTCTCCATCAGACGGCGCAGCGTGGCGAACTCTTCGGGCAGGTCCCAGCCCTGGAGAGGGGCCGCCTGATCCAGCGAATTGATCTTCTGCTCGATCAGCGGCAGGTAGTGCACAGGATCGAAGACGACGTCCTCACGTTCCCAGCTTCGGGGATGACGCGCAATGATCTCGCCGCGGCAGCCGATCACCACCGCATCGACATAGCCCCTGACCCAAACATCCTGATGGCCATAGGCGACCGGGACGGAATAGTCGTTGGTCTTGTAGCGCACCAGCGACTGGGCCGTGACCTTGGCGCTGGCTTGATCGCAGGCATCGAATGGAGAGGCCGGCAACGCACGCATGGCAGCCAGATCCCGCTGCAGCCGATCGCCGATCGCCTCGCTTTCGCCCCGCAGTCTGTCACGCTGGCGCTTGCGGCATTGTTCTTCAAGCCAGGTGTTGAACGCCTCCCATGTCGCGAACTGCGGGATCGGAACCATGAAGTTGCGCCGGGCATAACCGACGAGACCCTCAACGTTTCCCTTGTCATTTCCCTTTCCCGGACGGCCGTAGCGATCCCGGATCAGATAATGGGACAGGAAGCCGCTGAACAGTGTTGCCCGCTTGCGTGTCCCATCGGGCAGGATTTTTGCGACAAGGCAACGATCGTTGTCATAAACGATCGACTGCGGCACGGCCCCGAAGAACGCGAATGCGTGGATGTGGCCGTCAACCCAGGCCTCGGCCACCGCCGCAGGATAAGCCCGCACGTAGCAGCCGTCGCTATGCGGCAAGTCGAGCACGAAGAAATGAGCCTTCTGCTCCACGCCGCCAATGACCACCATCGCCTCGCCGAAATCGGCCTGCCCATGGCCCGGTGGATGAGCCAATGGCACAAACACCTCCTGGCGACGCTGATCCCGCTCGCGCATATAGTCCTTGATGATCGTATAGCCGCCGGTGAACCCGCATTCGTCACGAAGCCGGTCGAACACCCGCTTGGCCGTATGGCGCTGCTTGCGCGGCACCTTCACGTCCTCATCAAGCCAGTGATCGATCGTCGAAACAAACGCATCCAGCTTGGGCCGCCGGATCGGTGATTGCCGCTGATAGCCGGGTGGCGTCGAATAGGACAGCATCTTGGAAACACTGTCGCGCGAAATGTTGAAATGCTTTGCTGCCTGACGCCGGCTCATTCCTTCAGAACAAGCCAGACGAACCCTCAGATAAAGTTCCACGGTATAAATCCCCAGCCCTCCTGCATGCGTCGCAGAAGGAAAATAGGTGGCCGACTTTTACGCCGCCCGAGGCGGGACTATCCCGCCGCTACCGTGGACTAATTTTGCACCGCCGCTCTCATCTCCGTCGAACGCGAACGACCCACCGCCGCCGGTCCGCCGCGATAGCCTGCTGAGTTTGACCTGATTTAAGAATGGTGCGGGTGGTCGGAATCGAACCGACACTCCTTTCGGAACCGGATTTTGAATCCGGCGCGTCTACCAGTTCCACCACACCCGCACATTTGCCGCCGATTCTAGCCGACGCTCTCTGCACCTATACTGCACCTAGAGCGAAAACCGAATATCGCCAGCCACTTTTCCTTCCTTCTCAAACCCCTGAAAACACGACGTTTTCAATTCATCGTGTTTTTCTGTGGATTGGTAGACAAACCACTTTTTGAAGGGAGTCGCGTCTTCCCCCCCCCCGCCTGCAACCGCCCCGCAGTGACCTCGAAAAACGCCTCATTCGTCGACGTAGCGACACCTATGCCGCACCTGACCGCTGCCGCGGTCACCTGGCAGAGAGCGCAACCCCGCCGATGTGGCGTCGCCTGTATCCATTTTCCCGACACTCACCTGAAAGCGCTTTTGCGGAAGAAAATTGCACAGCATTGATGTCGGTGCAGAAGCGTGAGCGCCCGGGCCTGGGTGATGAAAGTGGTGATCCGGAGGGACGGCCTTCGGCCTCATCGCCTACACGCGATCGTCAACCTAGAATCGGCGACACGACCTCAGTCGTTGCGGCGGACGGAGGCAGAAATGGCAGAAAGCAAATTCCTTACTCCGGAAGAGGTGGCGGAGCGCTACCGCGGTGGCATCTCCGTTGGGACCCTCCGAAATTGGCGCGCCATGCGTCATGGTCCTTCGTTCGTCAAAGTTGGCAAGGCGGTGCTCTATCCAGTTGACGAGCTTGATGAGTGGGACGAAAAGAATAAAGTGCAGTGCCGTGCATCCAAACGACTTGTCGAACACACGGGTGATCAGGCGTGATTATCACGGTCGGGCACGAACAACCGATCCCAATGCGCGGCACCATCATCTCCAAACTTCCAGAATAATACTGCAAAATCAGCAGGTTGGAAATCTCGTTGGCGTGGTGCACAACCACCCGTCCGGTGACCCGACCCCGTCGCGGGCCGACATCGACATGACGAAAACGATCGTGGAAACCGCCCGCCCGCTTGGTATCACGGTGCATGACCATATCATCATCGGCAAGGACGGGCATGCCAGTCTCAAGGGCTTGAGACTTATGTGACATCCCAAAATCGGATGAACGTTCTTTCATCCGATTGAAATGCTTTGCTGCCACATACGGTTGACGAAATTTGCAAGGCGAAGACAATTGCTGCGACGCAATATGATTCTTCCCGCACAGGACTGGGGCCATCTCACATGCAGGAATATGATCTCGTCGTCGTGGGCAGCGGCCCCGCAGGCCGCCGCGGCGCCATTCAGGCAGCCAAACTCGGGCGCAAGGTTCTGGTCATCGAACAGGGCAAGCGCGTTGGTGGCGTCTCGGTGCACACCGGCACCATTCCCTCCAAGACGCTGCGCGAAACCGCACTGAACCTCTCCGGCTGGCGCGAACGCGGCTTCTATGGCCGCTCCTACCGCGTGAAGCAGGAGATCAGCGCCGACGACCTGCGCCGCCGCCTGCTCATCACGCTCGACCATGAAGTCGACGTGCTGGAGCATCAGTTCGCGCGCAACCGCGTACAGCACATTCGCGGCAAGGCGAAATTCGTGACGGCCGACACGATGGAGATCGTCAAGGACGACGGCGAGGTCATCCATGTGCAGGGCAAGAGCATCATGCTCGCCGTCGGCACGAAGCCCTACCGTCCCGAAAGCATTCCTTTCGACGGTGTCAGCGTTCTCGACAGCGACGAGTTGCTCGATATCCAGGAGCTACCGCGCTCCATGGCCGTCATCGGCGCCGGCGTCATCGGCATCGAATATGCCACGATCTTCTCGGCGCTCGACACGCAGGTGACGGTCATCGATCCGAAGCCCACGATCCTCGATTTCATCGACAAGGAAATCGTCGAGGACTTCATCTACGAACTGCGCGACCGCAACATGAAGCTGATCCTCGGCCAGAAGGCCGACAAGGTGGAGAAGCTGGCAAACGGCAAGTGCGAGATCACGCTCGACAACGGCCGCCACGTCACCTGCGACATGGTGCTCTATGCCGCCGGCCGCGTCGGCGCGACGGACAGCCTGAACCTAGCGGCTGCCGGCCTCACCGCCGATTCGCGCGGCCGCCTCAGCGTCAATCCGGAAACTTTTCAAACCGAAGTGCCGCACATCTTTGCTGCCGGCGACGTCGTCGGTTTCCCGAGCCTTGCCTCCACCTCGATGGAACAGGGCCGCATCGCCGCCCGCGTCGCCGTCGGGGCGATTGCCAAGGAGCCGCCGAAATACTTTCCCTACGGCATCTACGCCGTGCCGGAAATCTCGACCTGCGGCCTCACCGAGGAAGAGGTCAAGGAGCGCGGCATTCCCTATGAATGCGGCATGGCGCGTTTTCGCGAGACCTCGCGCGGCCATATCATGGGGCTGAATTCGGGCCTGCTGAAGATGATCTTCTCGCTCAAGACCCGCCGCCTGCTCGGCGTGCACATCGTCGGCGAAGGTGCCACCGAACTCGTCCATATCGGCCAGGCCGTCTTGAACCTGAAGGGCACCGTCGAATATTTCGTCGAAAACACCTTCAACTACCCGACGCTCGCCGAAGCCTACAAGATCGCTGGCCTCGACGCCTGGAACCGCATGGGCGACCTGTCGCAGGCGGGCTGAGCCATCGGCGGGAGGAGCGGCACATGAAAATCCTGTCGCTGAACGTCTGGGGCGGCATGCTGCACACGCCGCTCCTCGCCTATCTCGCCGCCGTCGATGCCGATGTCTATTGCCTGCAGGAGGTGCCGCGCGCCGTCGCCGCGCGGTCGGACTGGCTGACCTACCGCGATGGCGCAGTGGAACTCCAGCAGCGGTCGAACCTTTACAGGGAAATCGCAACCACCCTGCCCGGCCACGATGGCTTCTTCGCGCCGGCGATGCGCGGTGAACTGCTGGACGGCGACCGTCCCTGCTTTCAGGAATTCGGCCTGGCAACCTTCATCCGGCACGACCTTGCCGTGATCGGCCAGGCGCTCGATTTCGTGCACGGCGCCTTTTCCCCAGACGGTTTTGGCGCCCATCCCCGCGCCCGCAACGCCCACGCCGTCCGTCTCTATGACTATGCGGCGGACCGCCCGCTTTCAGTCGTGCACTTCCATGGCCTTCGCGAAGTCGAGAGCAAGGGCGATACCGTAAACCGCGATGCCCAAGCCGAAGCCCTCGTCTCGCTCATCGGGCGATTGCATCGTGAAGGCGAAGGCCTCGTTCTGTGCGGCGATTTCAACGTGTTGCCCGAGAGCCGTACGTTCCAGGCCCTGGCCCGCCTCGGCCTCACCGACCTCGTCACCACGCGCGGCTTCACGGATACGCGAACGTCGCTCTATACCAAGCCGGGCCGCTATGCGGATTACATGCTGGTGAACGACACGATACGGGTCTCGGCATTCACCGTCGTGGAGGCACCCGAGGTCTCCGACCACCGGGCACTGCTTCTCACAATAGACTGAAGACGAACGGCAGTTGCGCCGCAGGCCGAGGGAGGAGCTCCCTCACCTTACTTCGGCCGCGTCATCGCAAAGACGTCCGCTCCGCCATCGGCATAGTCCATATAGCCCATCCGGCCGAGCGGACGGGCAACAGCCATGTCGATCATGCCATCGCGCAGGATTTCCGGGCTGATATGGATGCCGACGACCTGGCCGAACACCACCCAATTGTCCGTTTCCCGGCCTTCGATATCGACCGGCCGCAGGATCTGCGTCGCCCGGCATTCCAGTGCCGCATAGGCCTCGCCGACATAGGGCGCATCGACGAGGCGACCGGTCACCGGCGTCAAGCCGGAGAGGTCGAATTCATCGACCTCCCGCGGCACGGTGGCCGAACTCAGGTTCATCCGTTCGGCGAGATGCCGGCTCGCCAGCGAGCAGGTGAAGACACCGGTTTCCTCGATGTTCGTCACGCTGTCCTTGTGGCCACTGGAGGAAAACATCACCAGCTTCGGCCTGTCGCTGATCGCGTTGAAGAACGAATAGGGCGACAGGTTCAGCCCCCCATTCGCCGCTTTCGTGCCTATCCAGCCGATCGGTCGTGGTGCGACGATCGCCTTGAAGGGATCGTGCTTCAGGCCGTGCGCGTTTTGCGCGGTCTCGTAGAACAGCGCGTCAGGCGTCATCGCCAACCCATGTGACGATCTCGGCAAGCTCCGGCCGCGGCCGTTCGGTCGGCGGCACGGTCGGCGTGCCGATATGGATGAAGCCGGCGACTTTCTCGCCCTCGTTCACGCCGAGGATCGCATAGGCGCGCGGATCGAAGGCATACCATTCCGTCAGCCAGTTCGAGGCAAAGCCATGCGCATTGGCGGCCATCACGAGGTTGAGGCAGACGGCGCCGGCCGACATCAGCTGCTCCCATTCCGGGATCTTGAAATGCGGTGCGGCACGGCTGACAACGGCGACCACGACGGGCGCGCGGGTCAACCGCGTATTCTCCACCTTCACCATTTCGTCGGACAGGTCCGGCCTGTCGCCGATGGCGATCTTCGCCAGTTCCTCGCTGATGCGCCGGCGCTCCTCGCCGCGATAGACGATGAAGCGCCAGGGGGCGAGCTTGCCATGGTCCGGCACGCGCGAGGCGAGCGTCAGCATCTCCTCCACCACGTCTTTCGACGGGCCGGGCTCGCCCATCTGGAAGGCAGGGATCGACCGGCGGGTCGAAAGATAATCGATCAGCTTGATTTCGGTTTTCATCGGGAGAGAGTTCCAATAACTTGGCCAGCAGGCGCGGCCTTGAAAATGCCACTAGACGCGTCTTCAAGTGGAGCCTTACAGTCAGGAAGTCAATCATCCCCATGCGCATGCCGATCCATCCCGCCATTGCCGTGAGCCTTGCCATGGCGAGCCTCGTCTCGTCGCTTGTTCCGGCCCATGCGCAGGATTCGGTTGACAGTTTTTCCGAGATAACTGCGCCACTGAAAGGCAGCAAGCTCACCTCGTTCAATCCGGTAGTGACGGGCGAAGCAACGCCGAAAAACCTGCGCGACATCACCTGCGAGGCGCTGCTGACCAAGGATGGCAGCCCCATGCAGCATGGCCTGACCTGGCGCGTCTTCTCGCCGATCCCGGCGGCCGATGGCAAGCTGCCGCTGCTGGCGACCTCCGAGGGCGGCACGGCCGCCTTCCAGCTTGTGCCCGGCGAATATTTCGTCAACGTCGCCTTCGGCCGCGCGGGCGCCACCAAGAAGCTGCTGGTTCCCGAATCCGGAGATGTCGACAAGCAGGTCATGGTGCTCGATGCCGGCGGCATCATGCTGAACGCCGTCTCCGGCTCGGACGTGCGCATCCCGCCGAAGGAGCTGAGCTTTTCCATCTTCGCCGCCGAAGTGCGCGAGGACGGCGAGCGCAACCTCGTTGTCGCGGAGGTGAAGCCGAACTCCGTCGTGCGCCTCAACGCCGGCACCTACCACGTCGTCTCCGACTATGGCTCGGTCAATGCCGTGATCCGTGCCGACATCCAGGTCGAGGCCGGAAAATTGACACGCGCGACGATCCAGCACCGCGCCGCAAAACTCACGCTGAAGCTCGTCTCCGATCCCGGCGGCGAGGCGATTGCCGACACGGCCTGGTCGATCCTCACCTCCTCGGGCGACACCGTCAGCGAAAGCGTCGGCGCCTTCCCGACAGTGGTTCTGGCGGAAGGTAGTTACATCGCGGTGGCACGCAACAAGAACCGGATCTACCAGCGCGATTTCGCGGTGAAGGCCGGCGTCAACACGGATGTCGAAGTGCTGCTCGACGAAAATGCCAACGATGAGAAGGCTGCCGCGGAAGACGTGGTGGACTGACCCGGCGGAGAAATCCCGCGCCGGGTCGCATCCTCGCGCAGCGGTGATGCCGTTGCCGCGCAACAGCCCACCGCGTGCCACTTGGCTTAAAGAATGAAATCCGAAGCCACGAGGCTTGAGATGTTGTCGAACAGGATCGAGAAGTCGGCGGCCTTGTCGCCGTCGGTATCTGCAGAGACGTAGATATCGCCTCCGCTGGCCGTGGTGCAACGCAGTTCGCCCGCCGTTCCGGAAAAGCCGCTAGCACCACGGAACGTAAACGCCTGATTTCCATTTACCGTTTCGGAAGCGTCGATCCCCGAAAGATCGATGCGATCGCCTTCCGTACGGCTGAAATCTTTAACAACGTCGCGGGTTGCCGCAGTAATGCCACTCTCCGTCGAGCGGAGATAATAGAAGACATCGGCCCCACTGCCGCCAAAGAGTGTGTCCTGCCCGCCGCTGCCTCTGAGGGTATCCTTGCCCGCCCCGCCGTACAGCGTGTCGTTGCCTGTATCGCCACGAAGGGAATCGTTGCCGTCGCCGCCCTCGAGCCTATCGTTCCCGCCGCCGCCAAAAATGGTGTCGTTGCCTTTCTCGCCGAGAAGCTTGTTTGCTACGGCGCTACCGACAAGCCTGTCTCCGCCCCAACCGCCGACGACGTTCTCAATGCCGATATAGGTATCTCCCAACGCGTGGCCCGCGAGGCCCTTGCCCGCGGCCAGATCGACGGAAACGCCAACCGAGAGATAGGGGAGAAAAGAAAGGCTATCCACGCCGGCACCGCCATTCATGTGATCGACCGCTTCGCTTGCGATAAAGCGATCATTCCCGTTCTCGCCGTAAATCGTATTGGTTCCCTGGTCACCGAAGAGGATGTCGTCGCCGTCGTTGCCGTGCAGGACGTCATCGCCAATACCGCCTCTGAGGATGTCGTTTCCGGCATCGCCCCACATGTCGTCATTGCCATCGCCACCCCAGATCTGGTCGTCGCCTTCCTTGCCGTAGACGCCGTCATTGCCCGCGTCGCCCCACAGGGCATCGTTTCCGGTACCGCCGTTGACGTTGTCGTTTCCGGTGCCGCCACGGATGGTATCCGCGCCGTCCTCGCCGTAGAGGTTGTCGTTTTCGGAGCCGCCATCCATCGTATCGTCGCCGGTTCCGGCATAAATCGTGTCAAAGCCGGCATCGCCCGAAAGCCGGTCGCCTCCCTGGCCGCCGCTCAAGTAGTCGTTGCCGTTGCCGCCATAGAGGAAATCGTTGCCGTTTCTGCCATAGATCGTGTCGTTGCCATCCTCGCCATAGAGGGAATCGTCGGCACCCAAAACAAATAAAAGCCCACCGTCGCTATCGCCGCTGTCGATGACGTCGTCGCCGGTGCCGCCGTAGATGGTGTCCTTGCCCGTTCCGCCTTTTAGGGTATCAAGGCCCACGCCACCGTAAATGGTGTCGTTGCCTGTGCCGCCGTCGATAATGTCGTTGTGATAATAGTTGGACTCGGCGATGAAGTACGCGGCATCGCCCCAGATGGTGTCATTGCCGCTCCCGCCCGAGAGGTTATCCCGGCCCTCGTTGCCGTAGATCGTGTCCGCTCCGGCATCCCCGGCGACCAGGTCGTTGCCAAGGCCACCGGACATCGTGTCGTTGTCGCCACCGCCTTGCATATCGTCCTGGCCGTTATCCCCCCACATCCAGTCGCTGCCGAAGCTGCCGCGCATGGTATCGGCATCGTCGCCCCCATGCATCTCCTCGCTGCCGCTGCCGCCGAACATCTTGTCCGCGCCGGCATCGCCCCACATGGCGCTGTTATAGCCATCGGTGCCCCAGAAAGTGTCCCAGCCGACCCCGCCGAAAAGCTGGTCGTAGCCGCCGCCACCGGCATAGAGAATGTCGTCCCCCTCATCGCCGTTCAGGATATCGCTGCCGGCCCCGCCGGAAAGCACGTCATGGCCCCTTCCCCCGAAAAGCTTGTCGTTACCATCGCCGCCGTAGAGCCTGTCATTGCCGCCGAGGCCATAGAGGTAATCATCGCCGCCGTAACCGTAGATCGTGTCGTACCAATCATCACTTTCGACGCTGGAAATCACATTGTTGTATTCATTGCCTTCAAGAGTTCTGTAATACGGCATCGCATCTTCTCCTCGACCTTCGCAACAAGGCTCACCGCCGAAACAAGTCTTGCGGAATCTTGTTCACCCGGGGCATACTCACTCTTCGATAGCCATCCCGCCATTCCCATCTGGGAGTAATACCGCATGAAACCCGAGCAGATTCTGGACAAAATCCAGTCGATCTACGCCTGGGCGGGCGAGGCTGACACACGAAGCGGTCTCGACATCCTGCGGGACGCCGTCGGAGCCGAACATGCCGTTCTGGCACGCCAGGACAGGACAGGTGTCGATACCCCGCTGACCTGCAGTCGGCTGGCATCGGCTGAATTCGATTGCCTAGGCACATTCTGGAGCCGTGATTTCACCACCGCGCCGTTGAGACGGATGCCCGTCGACGGTGCGTTCCGCATTACTGATATCGTTCCGCTGCAAGCGTTGACGAACAGCCACAGCTACCAGGAAGTTCTGCGGCACATCGATGGCGGACTGGCGGCGGCAACCAAGTTGGCGGGCGCGGAAAGCTCATCCACGCTGTTCATCTGCCGTTCCGCCCGACGCGGGTTCGATTTCTCCAACCAGGAGCTGGTGACAATCAATCTCCTGGCCAGACACGTTGTCGAGGCAAATGAAATCCGTCTTCGACTGGAAACAGGCCGGGAGCGGGAAGCCCAAAGCTACGGCATTCTCGATCTTGTCGACGAGGCTGTCGTTCTCCTCGATCATGACGGACGGATCATCTTCATCAACCGTGAAGCCGATGTGCTCTTTTCCACATCCGCGGCCCTGTCCAGTGTCAACGGCTATGTTCGGGCAACGAGCCACGAGCACGACCTCCGGCTTCAGTCAGCGATAAGGAATGTCGTCGACCCCGACGTTTCGGGCTCGTCCCATGCGCCGTATACCGGGGCTCCTCACCGCTTGTCCGTGCCGCAGGAGCGCGGGCTTTCGCTGACGGTAAAGATCCTCCCCGGCAGAGAGATTGGCGGCGGTCCCAATCGAATGACGGCAGCCGCCGTCCTGCTCATCAAGGATCCCGAAAAATCCGGCCGGATTCACGCGCAGGAGTTTTCCGCGCAGTTCGGCCTGTCGGAGCGGGAAGCGCAACTGGCGGCGCTGATCTGCGGCGGTGCAACGCTGAAAGACGCGTCGGCGATCCTGGGCATCTCGGTCGGAACGGCGCGGCAATATCTGAAATCGGTGTTCCTGAAGACGGGCGTCGCCCGCCAGTCCGATCTCATCCGCCTCATCCGGAACTGACCACCGGCCGGCATTCAGGACGCTTCCAAGAACTGCGACAACCGAAGCCTCACCCCGCCCTGCGCAGAAACGGTTTTGGCGTCGGCGCCATGGCAAACACGGCCTCATAGAGCCGCGCCATGATGTTCTTGCGGTCGCCCGCATCCAGCTCCGCCCAGGGAATGATGCCGCCGATGCGCGCCGCGATGGTCGAACCGGACAGCCGGCGGAATTCCCGGATCAACAGCGACAGCCTGAGTGTCATCGACACCTTGCTCGCCAGGTGAAACAGCCGTCCGTTCTGCCCTTCGAAATAGACAGGGATGACATTCGCCTGCGCCGACTGGATGAGCTTTGCCGGAAACATCTTCCACGGCAGGTCTTCCGCGCGGCCGAAAACCTTCTTTGCCGTGGCCACGCCGCCCGCCGGGAACACGATCACCGTCGTGCCCTCCTTGAGCAGCCGCACCGCCTCCGCCCGTGTGCGCATGTTGAGCGCAAGCGCCTCCTTGGTCTCCTCGAAGGAGACCGGCAGCGCATAGGGCTGCATTTCCGGCACTTTCAGCAGATCGTTGTGGATCATCACCTTGAACGGCCGGCCGAGCTGTTCGGCGAGCGCCAGCACCGCAATGCCGTCGCCGATGCCGAAGGGATGGTTGGCGACGATGACGACCGGTCCTTCCGGCAGGTCCGGCGGCGGCCAGGAACCCTGCACGCTGAGGCGCACATTGATGAGTTCCAGCATGTCACCGAAGACGCGCGCGCTCGTGCCGACGATGGAGTGGCGCCACGTGTCGTAGATCCGGGCATAGCGGTTACGCCCGGCAAGACCTTCCATGGAGCGGATGAACCATCGTTTGAGGCGCGGATCGTTTTCGTTGGCGTAGGAGAGTTCCTTGAACCGCACGGTGTTCCCCAAAAAAATAATCCCGCACGGATAGCACGGGATCATTACAGTTTTCAGACAGGCGGCGAGACCATCAGGCCTTGCGAAGCTTGCGCTTGAGATCGGGCGGCGTGGCTTCCAGCGTCAGCGAAGCGATCGCCTCGTCGAGCGACATCGCCGTCTGGTTCTGCGAACCAAGCCGGCGGATGTTGACGGAGCGCTCCTCCGCCTCCCGCTTGCCGCAGACGACGATGACCGGAACCTTGGTCACCGAATGCTCGCGGACCTTGTAGTTGATCTTCTCGTTGCGGAAGTCCGTCTCGACGACCAGCCCGGCCTCGCGCAGCAGTTCGGCGACCTCGCGGCCATAGTCGTCCGCCTCTGAAGTGATGGTTGCCACCACCACCTGCATCGGCGCGATCCACAGCGGCATGTGCCCGGCGAAGTTCTCGATGAGAATGCCGAGGAACCGTTCCATCGAGCCGCAGATGGCGCGGTGGATCATCACCGGCTGCTTCTTGTCGGAGTTCTGGTCGATATAGAAGGCGCCGAAGCGTTCCGGCAGGTTGAAGTCGACCTGCGTGGTGCCGCACTGCCATTCGCGGCCGATGGCGTCCTTCAGCGTATATTCGAACTTCGGCCCGTAGAACGCACCCTCGCCCGGCAGGATGCCGGTCTTGATGCGCCCGCCGGACTGCGCCTCGATCTGCTTCAGCACGTCCATCATGACGCTTTCCGCCCGGTCCCACAGCGCATCGGAGCCGACGCGCTTTTCCGGACGGGTCGAAAGCTTCACGACGACCTCGTCGAAGCCGAAATCCTTGTAGACCGAGAGGATGAGGTCGTTGATGCGCAGGCATTCCGCCGCCATCTGTTCGTCGGTGCAGAAGACATGCGCATCGTCCTGCGTGAAGCCGCGCACGCGCATCAGCCCGTGCAGCGCGCCGGACGGCTCATAGCGATGTACGTTGCCGAATTCCGCAAGGCGAACAGGCAGTTCGCGATATGACTTCAAGCCATGCTTGAAGATCTGCACATGGCCCGGGCAGTTCATCGGCTTCAGCGCGAAGACGCGCTCGTCGTCGGTCTCGTCGCCGGCAACCGTCACCTTGAACATGTTGTCGCGATACCAGCCCCAGTGGCCAGACGTTTCCCACAGCGACTTGTCGAGCACCTGCGGCGCGTTCACCTCTTCATAGGTGCCGGAAAGACGACGGCGCATATAGGCGACGAGCGTCTGGAACATGCGCCAGCCCTTGCCGTGCCAGAACACGACGCCCGGACCCTCCTCCTGGAAATGGAACAGGTCCATTTCGCGGCCGAGGCGACGGTGGTCGCGCTTTTCGGCCTCGGCGAGGATGTGCAGGTAGCTGTCGAGCTCCTCCTGCGTGCGCCAGGCGGTGCCGTAGATGCGCGTCAGCATCGGATTGTTGCTGTCGCCACGCCAATAGGCGCCCGCGACCTTCATCAGCTTGAAGGCCGTGCCGATCTGGCCGGTCGCGGCCATGTGCGGACCGCGACACAGGTCGAACCAGTCGCCCTGGTAATAGATCTTGAGGTCCTGCCCCGCCGGAATCGCATCGACCAGCTCGACCTTGTAGGCCTCGCCCTTGGCGGCAAAAACCTCCTTCGCCTTGTCGCGCGACCAGATTTCCCGGGTAAACGGCTTGTTGCGCTGAATGATCTCCTTCATGCGCTTTTCGATCTTCGGCAGATCGTCCGGCGTGAAGGGTTCGTTCTTGGCAAAGTCGTAATAGAAGCCGTTGTCGATGACCGGACCGATGGTCACCTGCGTGCCGGGCCAAAGCTCCTGCACGGCCTCGGCCATCACATGCGCGGCATCGTGCCGGATCAGCTCCAGCGCACGGTCGTCCTCGCGCGTGACAATCTCGATCCGCCCGTTGGAAACGGTCTCGGAGAGATCGCGCAACTCGCCATCGAGCGCAATCGCAATCGCCTTCTTGGCCAAGGACTTGGAAATCGCCTCGGCGACATCACGGCCCGTCGAGCCCGCGGGATATTCGCGGACGGAGCCATCGGGAAAAGTCAGGGAAACAGGTGCAGACATTCAAAAATCTCCTATCCAGTCCCGCCAACGAATGCGGGTGGTATGCGAGGGTAATAGCCGGAGACCCGGCGCGTGCGTCGCGCGGTATACGGGGATTTGGGGGGGATTGGAAGGGGCGTTGATCTCGTGAAAACCACATGCGTCCACGCGTAGGGATTCGTCCTACTTGGGTAGCTCAAGAAATAGCCGTGGAGTACTCAAAAGATTCACATCTGATATAGCGATACCAGAGAAAATAGCACACTTGGTGTGAATCCAAAAAAACGCTTCCACTATTTTTCAATTTTATTGGAGTTACACACCAAGTTTAGATATCATAAATGAATACTGAATTTGCCCGCTGAGGAAAGCATGCAAGGCGATGGATTTCACCTGAACGGACAACGATATTCTGTTGCCCAGTTTCGCCGCCTACCTCGCACCAAGAAAATTGAAGCTCTTACAGAGTGGTTTCATTTTCATTATATGGCGGAAAAGAATTTAGATAACGAAGAAAAACGAAACAAAGTTGAACATAAATCTCAAGTCCCGACTGGGTCAATTTTAGAGAAACTTGAAGGAAAGTTCGGGGGCATTTTTGGGCGTTCATTGATACAACAATCGGCCGAAAATATTGCAGCAAATGGCGAACACAATTGGATAGAAAAAATAAAACCTCTCAGAAGCGATACGATACTGAAAGAGCCGGACTATCTGGCACATAACGTAGCAGAAATAACCTTTTCGGAGGCAGACAGGCAATATGATTTACCTTTCTCGTCCGCAGCTATTTTTCGTAACCTAAATTCTATCTATATAGAAAACAACGAAAAAGGGACAAATCATGGAAGTGAAGTAAATTTACTATCTGATTTGATAAATAAACTTGAGATACTTGAGAGTCAAATCGCGGCAATATTAGATAAAAAAAACAGTAGATCCCACAACAACCCACCAGAATTGATCGAGGAAACCTCACCATCGACGCAGTTACAAATCGCTGAAATTATGAAGGCGATCGATGATATTCGAATTCAAACCAGATCGTCGGCCCCAAGCCCATCGATCGTTATAGATAACGCAAAACTATTTAAGAGAAGCGGCGTATTGCTTATAGCAATGGGAACTTATACCGCTGGCAGTATGGCTGGTGGTCCGCTTGGAGATTTGGGAAGTTACATTTGGAACAATCGGCAAGCGATCATGAAGGCGCTTCAAGACGCCGCCACAAGCGCAATAGAGTGGGCCCAATACATCAGTTCAATGTAGATTCTTCATGCCAATCTGAAGGAAGAACACCCTTGAGCTGATACACTGCTTCATCAGATTCTCAATTCAACATTACACAGAAAATACGGAAAACTGTTAGCGCAGGCGGCTTTGCGTCGCACATGAACGACACGAAGTGGAGCGAATTCCGTGCTGCCACACAGGCATTTCCTTTCCCACTGGCTTATCAAGTCAAAGTTGTCAAAGAAAACGAGCTGTATCACTCCGGCATCGAATTTGCCCCGACCTATTCATGGTGAGATTGGGGGATGACGCCAGAGGCGGAGTTGGGAATTCATGCGAATGGATCCAAACTTCGCCGAGTTACGAGCGCCATATCGGACGTCTTGTTCAGCCAGAAATCGAGACATGCTCGGACGAGTTACGTATCGTACTGAAGAGCTAAAGATTCCCTTTGCTGAGGACGGCTGCTTCTTCACGACCTATGGACACGTTTCAGGCATCGATTTCCACAACAATTGACGCCGCCCCGGTGCAAGAAACCGCGTACACCACCGGCGAGTACCCACCCCCGCAATCTGGCACGTCCTCTCTTCCATCACCTAGGGCCGCGAGCCTGGATCCAGCCACCGCGTCCACGCGGCGAAAGGCCTCGCTTCTGCAAGCCGCCACGCCTCATGGCGAAAAAATCACACGTCGATTTCCCCACCCCCAAAACCTCCCATATCCTAAACCTCCTTCCGCCGTCGGACGGATCGCGTAACGTGTCGATGCGGGCGGGAGGAGGCGCTTTCGTTTCCTGCCGAAACGTACGGCAGGGGCGAAAGAGGCGTGGAGCGCCGTGGTGACCAAAAGCCTTTTCCCGTGTCTTACGGGATCGGGCCGGCGGGAGTTGCGGCGGGCGAGGCTTCCCCCTTCCCCGGGTCGCGGGGTCGGCTTGGGTCCGCCATGCAAGTATTGCCACGCATGCCCCCGAAACCCGTGCCAAGCGGTTTTCGGACAAGGCGATGCGAAGACGATGCGCAGCGAAGCCTTGCCATGCCTGAAGGAGGATTAGACCGCCTCCGAAGAACGCCTGGGCCGCGCGAAAGCGAAGCCACCCACTTACCCCATTCCAGAGGCAACGCTTTCGCGCGGTTCTCCGGACCAGGGCAATTCCAGCAAGGTGTTTGGAATTGCGAAACGAAAACGCCACACCAACCCGATGGGCAACCTGCGGGCCGTTTTTGGCTGCGCGCGATTTTGGGGAGTGCCGATGATGCCGGATACGAGGAAGACACCGCAGCCCGCGATCGACCGCAGCAGCCTGCCGGTCTACCATGCCGCGGCGAGCCAGGCCGGCTTCTTCCACACCTGCCGCCTGCCGCAATGCCGGCGTGCCCGGCGCTGCATCGGCTGGCACCCGGAGGATGCGCACGGCCCCGACGTCGTCGACCTCACGCTGCCGCCCTGCGTCACCGACAAAGCCAGCTTTCGACGGATGGGGCAGGCTCTGGACGAATTTAACCGTTGCCTCCAGGCGGCGTTCGACGCCGATGGCGACACCGACGACGCGCAGGACGCGGATGAAGACAGCGACGATGACGCAGACGTCTGGCCGTTCCCCGTCGTCGTCATTCCCCGCCACCGGCGCAGCCGCCACGGCGGCCGGCGCTAAAACACTTTCAGCCGAAGCGGCATCGCTTCGGCGCTGGAGACGCGCGGGAAAAACAAGACGCTAGACCATACCGGTGAACCGGATTTCACCGGCATTGATCCAGCGGATCAGGAGACGCCGAGCGCTTCCGCCGAAATCCAGAACACCGCGTCCTGCGATTCGGCGGTTTCCAGCCAGACGAAATCGAGATGCGGGAATTCCTCTTCCAGGATTTCCCGGCCCGAGCCGATCTCGCAGATCATGCCGCCGTCCGGATTGAGGAAGGCCGGCGCGTCCTGCAGGATGCGGCGCACGAGATCGAGACCGTCGACGCCGCCGTCATGGGCCATTTCCGGCTCGGCGCGGAATTCCGGCGGGTAGCCGTCGAGCGCCTCGTGGTCGACATAGGGCGGATTGGTGATGATGAGGTCGTAGGTGCGGCCGGCGAGCGGCGCGAAGAGATCGCCTTCGAGAAGGTTCACCTGCCCCGCGACGTCGTGTTCGGCGACGTTGAGCGCCGCCACCTCCAGCGCATCGGCGGACAGGTCCACCGCGTCCACCGTGGCGTTCGGGAAGAATTTCGCCGCCAGCACCGCCAGGCAGCCTGAGCCGGTGCAGATGTCGACCGCACTTTCCACCGCCATCGGATCGGGCAGGAAGGACGAGCCGTTTTCGCCGAGATACTCGGCAAACAGGATTTCGCCGATATGCGAGCGCGGCACGATCACCCGCTCGTCGACATGGAAGCGCACGCCCTGGATATAGGAGCGGCCGGTAATATAGGCGGACGGCTTGCGCGTCGTCACCCGCGTCTCGATGCGCTCGGCGATGAGCTTGCGCTCGGCCGGCAGCAGGCGGGCGTCAAGGAAGGGATCGAGCGCGTCGATCGGCAGGTCGAGCGTGTCGAGCAGCAGGAAGGCCGCGTCGTCGCTCGCCGTCGTCGTGCCGTGGCCGTAGCTGAGTTCTGCCGCATTGAAGCGGGAAATCGCATAGCGCCAGTAGTCGCGCAGCGTCACGAGTTCGGTTGTGATGTCGTCCTGTGTCAACGGCGGCCTCGCTTCGGCTATAATCCTCTGGACGGAACCGGCTTTAGAATGGCAAGGGCTGGCGGGTCAACCGATAGAACGGTGACAGGACGACGATGGCAGGGTTTTAGGGGCATGGCGAAGGATATTCGGAAACCGCAAAGGCAGATGCCCGGCTCCAGGCCGCGGGCCGGCCGCACGCCGGTCGTTGCCGATAGCGGCAAGCGCGTCACCCTGCCCCGCGCGCTCTCCAAACTCGGCTTCTGTTCCCGCACGCAGGCCGAGGCGCTGATCGCCGCCGGCCGCGTTTCGCTTTCCGGCCGCGTCGTCACCGATCCGGAAACGTGGATCGACCTCTCCACCGCCGCGATCGCCGTCGACGGAAACCCCGTAGTCGCGGAAGAACGCGTCTACCTGATGCTGAACAAGCCGCGCGGCCTCGTCACCACGCGGCACGACCCGGAAGGCCGGCCCACGGTCTACGAATGCCTGAAGGACCACGCGCACGCCCACCTCTCCCCCGTCGGCCGCCTCGACAAGGCGAGCGAGGGCCTGCTGCTCTTCACCAACGACACGGAATTCGCCAACGCGCTGCTCGATCCCGAGACGCATGTTGCCAAGACCTATCACGTCCAGATGGATCGCCTCGCCGACCAGCCGCTCCTCGATGCGCTGACGCAGGGTGTCGCGCATGACGGCGAATTCTTGCGCGCGAAGGCGGTGCGGGTGCTGCGCGAGGGCGAAAAAAATGCCTGGCTCGAAATCGAGCTCGACGAAGGCCGCAACCGGCAGATCCGCCGCATGCTGGAGGCACAGGGCGTCGAATGCCTGCGCCTCGTGCGCGTCGCGATCGGCAATCTCGCGCTCGGCGATCTTGAGAAGGGCGCTGTTCGGCCCCTCGCGGACGCGGAACTTCAGGACCTGCGCCGGCTCGTCAAACGGGCAGGCGAGCAGTGAGCCTTGCTGGCTGCGCTGCGCACGGAAACTTTCCGGTCCATTTTCCCCGCCCGCAAAATTTCCCGTATTCTGAATATGCAAACCGCCTGCGGTGGCAAAAACAGGCCTTGATCCTCTAGTCGCTAGAGCAAGTAGCGTGGACTGATCATCGAGATGGAGATTCGGTCGTGCCTTCCCTGCCCCTGCTGTCCGCCGCCATCATGGGCGGCTACCTCGCCGCCTTCCTCTACCTGACCGCCCGGTCCGCCCGTGCTGCCAAGAAGAATGTCTGGCTGTTTGGCCTTGGCAGCCGACAGGGCCTGCCTGCCCTGCTCTTCCGTCTCACCTTTGCCGGTGCGCTGATCCATCCGGCCCTGCTGGCCTTCGGGCTGGAGCCGGTGCCGGCATTTTTCTCGCCGCCCGCTGGTCTGCGTGTCACTGGCCTCGTCGTCGCGCTCGCCGGTGCCGTCTTTGCCATCCATGCCCAGCACTATATGGGCACCTCCTGGCGGATCGGCTCCGTGGCAGGGCATTCCGGCGCGATCGTCGATACCGGACCGTTCGGCCTGTCGCGCAATCCGGTTTTCGTCGGCCAGATCGCGATGTTCACGGGGTTCCTGCTGGCGCGGCCAGATGCAGTCCAGCTGGCGCTTGCGGCTGGTCTGGTGCTGGCCGTATGGCTGCAGGTGCATATCGAGGAGAAGGTGCTGGAGCGCGACCTTGGCGACCCCTATCGCGACTATCGACAGCGCGTTCGGCGTTGGCTGTGATGTTAGCCGAGCATTTTCGCGAGACCGTTGATCGTGTTGGCGTTGCGCAGGGTGCCGATGCCGAGTTTCCTCGTCGTCAGATGGGAAAGCAGTTTCGTTTCGCTCGGCTTGCGGCGAAAATCGATCCAGAGATCGCCATCAACGAGGGCAAGGGCGAGGTCGGAATCGGCGATCCGTTCGAGCTTCGGCAAGACATCGGCACCAAGCGGATGGCGCATGATGCGCACGCCGACATCCGCGCCTTTGCCTTCCGGAAAGGGATTGCCTGCGGCAACGCGATGCCATGCTTCGGCCGTGCGCAGGATGATATCGACATGCTTGCCGAAGCGCTCGCGAAAGGCTGTTTCGAGCTGGTTCTCAAGTGTGGCGACAGGGGCGGCATCGGCATCGAAAAGGAGATTGCCGGTCGCGACGAGGGTGCGGGTGTTGCGAAAACCGAGACCCTCCGCCATGGCCTTGAGGTCCGCCATCACGAGGCGCCTGCCGGGGCCGAGCACGATCGAGTGCAGCAGGGCGACATAGGTCGTCACGGTTCAGCCCCGTTCCGCTCGCGACAGGCGCCAGAGCCGCCACGGCGCCCACCAGCGAAAACGCGCCTCCAATCCCTCCGGCACAGGATCGAAACCATGGGTCCCGCCGGGGCCGCAGCGGGCGACCCGAAACAGCGTCATGAAGCCGCCCTGCCAGAGCCCGTGGCGAGCGACCGCCTCGTAACCATATTCCGAACAGGTCGGCAGGTGGCGGCAGGCATTGCCGATGAAGCCGGACAGCGTGAGCTGGTAGAGGCGGATGATGCCCATGCCGAAGAGCCGGCCCGGTGTCTTGCGGAACGGCCCTTGCCAGTTGCGGCCTTTATACGCCAGGCGCTCGCCGGAATGCCGGCAGTCCGGGGCATCGCACATCGCCCCTCACCCCGTCTTTTCCAGCCGCTTCGCCTCGATCTGGCCGATGGCATCGACCACGGCGTCAAAGGTCAGCATGGTGGAGGCGTGGCGGGCCTTGTAGTCCTTGACGGGCTTGAGGAAGCGCATGTCCTCGAATCGGCCGGACGGCCCCTCGCCGTCGGCCTTCAGCATGGCCAGCATGTCTTCGCGCGCCTGGCGAATTTCCCCGGTCGTCGCGCCGATGACGTGGCGCGCCATGACCGAGGAGGAGGCCTGGCCGAGCGCGCAGGCCTTCACCTCATGGGCAAAATCGCTGACCCGGTCGCCATCGAGCTTCAAGTAGACCTTGACCCGCGAACCACAGAGCTTGGAGTGGGCGCCGGCTTCCGCATCCGCGTCGGCAAGCGTACCGATCTTCGGGATGTTGCCGGCAAATTCCAGGATACGGCTGTTATAGATATCGTCCATCATGGCCCTGTTTTCCGCTTTTTTGCGGAATCTTCAATGATCCGAGGAGATTATTCCGGCGGCGGCGGGAAAAAAGCATGCCGTGTCGCCTTCAACCTCTTTCGCAGTCACCGTTCGATACTATATGATAACTCGTATTGGGGTGAGCGTTTTGCAAGAAGCAAGCATTCACCTGTTGTTTGGGAAACCGTGCCGGACGGTCTAGCGCACTGATAAGCCGAGACCAGAAAGCCCCGGAGCCCGCCGACGGAACCCAAGCCTGCAGGGTTAGGCGAATGGCCAGTGGCGAGTCCGATAAACACGTCAGGTAACCTGCAGAAAGGTTTATGGGTCCATGGACGCCATCGTCACCAATTTTCCGCGTCTCGACGATCAGTCGGACCGTCCCTCGCAGAAAGAAGCTGAAGACGCCGTTCGCGTCCTGCTTCGCTGGGCGGGCGATGATCCGGAACGCGAAGGCCTGCTCGACACGCCGTCCCGCGTCGCCAAATCCTACCGCGAGCTGTTTTCCGGTTATGACCTCGCCGCCGAGGACGTGCTGGGCCGCACCTTCGAAGAGGTCGCCGGCTACGACGACATGGTGCTGGTGAAGGACATTCCGTTCTTCTCGCATTGCGAACATCATATGGTGCCGATCATCGGCAAGGCGCATGTCGCCTACCTGCCGAATGGCCGGGTGCTGGGCCTCTCGAAGATCGCCCGCGTGGTGGAAATCTACGGTCGTCGCTTGCAGACGCAGGAAACGATGACGGCGCAGATCGCAAAATCGATCGACGAGACGCTGAACCCGCGTGGCGTCGCCGTGATGATCGAAGCCGAGCATATGTGCATGGCGATGCGCGGCATCCAGAAACAGGGCTCGACAACGCTCACCACCACCTTTACCGGTGCCTTCAAGACGGAGCCGACCGAACAGGTCCGCTTCATGACCATGATCCGGAGATAGGCGAAAGCCGGCTTCGTGCACCCGCAATTCGAGCAAGAGTGAGCAGCGATTTTGCTCGAATTGCGCAAGAACAAAAGACAAAGCCGACCGCCATGACGATCACCTTCAAAACGCCATCCAAGGACAAGGCCGAGCTGGAAACCGGCCCGGCCTTCACACC
The DNA here is from genome assembly GCF_052438155.1 of Shinella sp. Classification (NCBI taxonomy): domain Bacteria; kingdom Pseudomonadati; phylum Pseudomonadota; class Alphaproteobacteria; order Hyphomicrobiales; family Rhizobiaceae; genus Shinella; species Shinella sp. The sequence continues at coordinate 28,450 of NZ_JBQVPI010000022.1, forward strand.
GCGCTTCGACGAAAACGGCCTGGTGACAGCCGTTGTGACGGATGCCAAGGATGGAGAGTTGCTGATGGTCGCCCACATGAATGCCGAGTCCTTGGCGCTGACCATCGAAACGGGCATTGCTCACTACTGGAGCCGTTCGCGCAAGTCGCTGTGGAAGAAGGGCGAGACCTCCGGCAATCTCCAGACCGTCGTGGAACTGCGGACGGATTGCGATCAGGATGCCGTCTGGCTCAAGGTGTCGGTTGCCGGCCATGACGCGACCTGCCACACCGGTCGCCGCTCGTGTTTCTACCGCACGGTTTCGAACGGGCCGGATGGCGCGGTGGTGACGATCACAGGTGGCGAGCCGCAATTCGACCCGGCCACGATCTACGGTAAAAATTAAGCATCTGCGCGAATTCCGTTCAGTTCCGGCACGGATTCACCAATTGGCAACCGGTCTGATCGCCTAATGCCACGCATGGCGGCCTGTATCCCCGCCATGTGGATCGGAACATGGAACCCAATCGCTGTAGTGCGTCACGACCGGTTTCCACCGCCACCCCGAAGGGGGCGACGATCCTGCGGGCCAGCGCCCTCCTCCAGCCTCACATGAACGCACGCGGCAGACGCGACACAGGGTTTTTTCCAGCAAAAGTTCCCCGGGTCACAGTCTGCCTCTATCCTGTCATCTATTGTGTAGCAGATAGGCCCGAGGTTCAGGAACCGATTGCCTCGGCGCGAATTCCTCTTTGGAATGGAGGCCTGGCATGCTGAACTGGAGTTTCAATCGTAGTCTCGTAACGGCAGATGCCTCAGATCCCGGCGGCCCTTCCATGAACGACATGTCTACCATTCCCGCGCCGGCTCCGCCGCGCAAATCCAAGATCGCGCTGGCGCTTGGCGGCGGCGCTGCTCGAGGCTGGGCCCATATCGGCGTGCTGCGGGCACTGGACGAGGAAGGCATCGATGTCGGCATGATTGCCGGCACCTCGATCGGTGCCCTGGTCGGCGGCTGCTACCTTGCGGGCAAGCTCGATGAACTGGAAACCTTCGCCCGGTCGCTCACCATGCGGCGCATCGCCAGTCTTCTCGACTTCACCATTCGCGGCTCCGGCCTGTTCGGCGGCATGCGGCTGACCAAGCGCATGCAGGAGCACCTGCAAAACCTGTCGATCGAAGACCTCGACCGTCCCTTCGTCGCCGTTGCGACCGAGGTGAACAGCGGCCACGAGGTCTGGATCAACAGCGGCTCGCTGATTACCGCCATCCGCGCCTCCTATGCCTTGCCGGGCATTTTCGAACCGATCAAGTGCAACAACCGGACGCTCGTGGACGGTGCGCTGGTCAATCCGGTGCCGGTTTCCGTCTGCCGGGCACATGAGGAACCGCTCGTCGTCGCGGTCAACCTCAACTACGATCTCTACGGCCGCTCGGCGGTGATCAAGCACAGTGCCAGCCAGCAGAAGATCGACGATCACCGGCAGGAAGACAGCGCAGCGCGCATGGGGTTGACGAGCGTGATGGTGCAGTCCTTCAACATCATCCAGGACCGCATTTCCCGCGCGCGCCTTGCCGGCGACCCGCCGGATCTTTCGCTGCATCCGAAACTGTCGGATATCGGTCTTTCGGAGTTCCACCGCGCAGGCGAAGCGATCGATCGCGGATACCTGGAAGCCAAGGCGCGGATTTTCGAGATCAAGCGCATGCAGGAAGTCGTCCTGATGCGCTGACGCGTTCTCAAAACCAACACGCACGAAAGGGCGGAGCGATGACAATCGTTCCGCCCAAAACCGTTTTGAGAGCAATCAGCTTGCGATGTAGGCCTTGATGGCGTCTGCTTCATGCTTGATGGCGCGGATGTGGGATTTCACCACGTCGCCGATCGAGATGATGCCGACGAGCCGGCCTTCCTTCTCCACCGGAATATGGCGGGCGCGCAGCTTGCTCATCATTTCCATGAGGTCATCGACGGTCTGGTCTTCATCGCAACGATAGACATTGCCCCACATGATGGAGGAAATGGGCTTGTCCAGGCTGTCTGCCCCATTGCGCGCAACCGCGGCAACGATGTCGCGCTCGGTCACAATGCCCGCGATGCGGTCGTTGCGATCGACAATGACAATGGCGCCGATGTGATTTTCATGCAGATAGACGGCAGCCTGTTTGACAGTGAGCTGCGGGCCGCCGGTTACGACGTTGCGGCCTTTTTCGTCCAGTATCGTCTTTACATACATGCGTACCTCCCGAGTGCATCATGACGCAGAAGGCGGGACACCCGCGCAGGGATGCCCTGCCTGTACCAGCGACATCCGCTTCCTCCCGCGGTATGCCGCATCCGTTCCGATGTGCATGTGCGAACCGGAACGCTTATATGGTGCGCCACGAAGGAGGCGATTGCAAGTCCGCTAATGGACAATCGTTAATCCCGGCGGGTTTCCGCCGCACCGACGTCGAACAACGGAAAGAACAGGAAGCCGAACAGGAAGCCGCCGATATGCGCCTCCCAGGCAATCGCGCCGCCCTCGGCCGAGCCGAACACCTGGCCGAAGCCGATCAGGAAGTTCGTCAGGAACCAGATGCCGGAGAATACCAGAACGGAGCGGTTGGAGAGCGCCTCGCCGATCGTCAGGCGCCGGTTGAGATGGGCGAATTGCCGGCTGATGCGGCCGCTCGGCGAAAAGACGAAGCGGGCTGCGGCCCCCATCAGACCGGAGACGACGCCGGACGCGCCGACCACCAGAATCATCGCGCCCCAGTGCAGCACCGTATGGAAAGCGACAGCCGCGGCGGCCGACAGGCACCAGAACAGGAAGAACCGCAAGAGACCGATGCGGCGCACGACGGGCGCACCGAAGGCGACCATCCAGAAGGCGTTGAAAATCAGATGTTCCCAGCTGCCGTGCAGCAGCGAATAGGTCACCGGGCTCCACAGCCATCCCAGATCCTGTTCGGCGAAGGGAATGGCGTAGCGGCCGGGGATGAAGGCGAAATGCAGCAGGACGAACTCGTCCGTCGAGGTCGAGAGCAGATAGGTCCGCACCACGTGAATGGCGATGAGGACTGCCAGAACCACGACGAGACTGCCCGGCAGGTTGAAGGCCGGCTCCCGCCTGCGGATATCCGCTCCGCCACCCTGCACCTCAACGCCATCGTTACTCATGAGCAGTCCACCAAATACACAAAATACGAATCGCGCTTATACAGATAAAAGAAAGGCCGTGCAGCTTTCGCTGAACGGCCGGCGCCCCCAATCCCCGGGACTAAAGTCGATGTGCAGTAAACCATTCCCTCGTGGAGGGATGACCGGATGTTCCCTCAACCCGGCCCGACGCGCAATCGAAACCAATCGTTAACCTTAACGGAGGGCTGGCACGAAAATCGCTCTTCCTTCTGAATACCGCCGTGCACGCGCTCTTTCGTGTCGGAACGGAACAGAAGCGATTGGAAGTGAGCATGCAGACGAAGGCCGCAACCGCACTTTACGACTATTGGACACGCCAGCGCGGCGATCGCGCCGTTCCGCTACGCGGCGCAATAGAGCCCGCCGACATCGCGCCGATCCTGCCTGACGTCTTCATTCTTGAACACAGCCGTCTTGCCGATCCGCACTTCCGCCTTGCCGGCACACGCATCTGCGCGCAGTTCGCGCAAGAGCTGAAGGGCGCGGCCTTCGACCAGCTCTTTGCGCCCGATCAGCGCAACCGGGTGGCACGGATCACGGAGAACGTCATGGCGCACTGTGCACCGGCAGTCATGCAGGTCGTGCTCGTCGACGGCACGCTGGAAACAACAGAGGCGGAAATCGTGCTGCTGCCGGTCGCCACGAAAGGCAAGGTGGCAGACCGTATCATCGGCGCCCTCGCGCCCCTGCCCGGCCAGTCGCCGCCGCTCGCGGCCTTCCGCTACGCGACGCTCGGCGCGCTTTCGGTGATCGACACAAGCCGCATGCCGGGTTTTGCAGGCAGCCGGCCGGCTGTTCCGATGCCCACCTCGATCATGGCCATCCGCCCGGCCGGGCTGGGTCAGACGATGAGCCGCGTGTTGCACCTGAGGATTTTTGAAGGCGGTCGACACGTTGACGGTGCATAAACACGCATGGCGACACCCAAAAAACTAGCGACACTAAATGGTTGCTAATACATATATTTATAGTTGCTTTTAGTGGTGTGGCAAACCTTCTGTTAACCCCGAAAGATTAAGAGTTGGAAACAGATAGGATCATCAGGCCCGCGCGCACATGTATTCATTCCAGCAGGCATCACCCGCCGCCCGGAAACCACAGCCCGAGCAACGCAGCTTCCAGCGCGTATCGGTGAACCTGGGTGGCCGGCTGATGTTGCCCAATCACGACGAATATGATTGCTCCGTTCTCGACATGTCGCCGGGTGACGCAAGCTTCGTCTGCGTGGCGCGCCCGCGCATCGGGGAGCGCATCATCGCCTATGTCGACCATCTTGGCCGCATCGAGGGTACGGTCGCCGTCCTCAACGACAACGGCTTCGCGATCTTCCTCAACGCCACAGATCGCAAGCGCGAAAAACTCGCCGCTCAGTTGACCTGGATTGCCAACAAACACGAACTCGGTCTGCCCGAGGATCGTCGGCATGACCGGCTCAGCCCGCGCCAGACGCCGACCGACCTGATGCTCGACGACGGGCGACGCTACCCCTGCCGCATCATCGACCTTTCACTTTCCGGCGCGGCGGTCGATATCGATGTCCGTCCAGCCCTTGGAACATCGGTCCAGCTTGGCAATATGAAAGGCCGCGTTGTGCGTCACTTCCAGGAGGGCGTTGCCATCGAGTTCTCCTCTGTCCAATCCCGGGAAGCCCTGACCGCGTTCCTGTAGCATTTTGGCACGGCCGCAAGTCGGATCCGTTCTATTGGGGGCCTTCGGCCCCCTTTGTTGTTTCAAGGCGAGACGACAGGCCAGCTGGAAAACAATCTCAAAAAAAAATTGCCGCCTCTAGATCCTTCAGCCGCTCTTTTAAGCAGCTAGGCTGACGTATTTCCATCTTTGACACTCCAGCAGTGGGCCTTGTCCAGCGCCTCCGGCCCGGTTTAAGGGCGCGGTTTCTCAGACTACGTCAGCTCACTCCGCAAGATTTTCGTTTCGATTCAAATACTTGTTGCAGCGCCTCAATCGCCCTCAGCCGAACGATTCCTTCAAATTTTACTCAAATTCCGCTCAAATACAGTTCAAATCAAAATCAAATTTTATTCTTGTTTAATTCTTATGCCTACTTGATTTGAACTAAGTTATACTTCGGCTTTTCGCGCAAGCTCAAAACATAGCTGCCATTGTGCCCTCATCAAACGGGGACACCGCAATGACAAAAATAATCAAGACAGGGACGTTCGCATTCCTCTTTTCTCTGGTTGCGGCGCAGGCCGCCCTAGCACTTCCGGCCAACATTCCGCTGGCAGGCGCAACCAACCAGCCCATCGGACATTATGAATTCTGCAAGCAATATTCCGACGAGTGCGGCCCGACCGGCAAGGACGCCGGCCCGCTCAAGCTGACGCAGGAAAGCTGGAAGACGATTCTCAACGTCAACTACGCGGCCAATACCGAATTCATGCCGATGACCGACATGGAGATCTACGGCGTCGAGGAACAGTGGACCTATCCTGATGGCGCCGCAGATTGTGAAGACTACGTGCTGATCAAGCGCAAGCGCCTGATGGAGGCCGGCATTTCGCCCTCCAATCTCCTGATCACCGTCGTGCTCCAGCCCAATGGCGAAGGTCACGCCGTACTTACGGTGCGTACCGATCGCGGTGACTTCGTGCTCGACAATATGCGCAACAAGGTCCTGCTCTGGTCCGAGACCGAATACCGCTACCTGAAGCGCCAGTCCTCGGTGAATGCCGGCAAGTGGGTGAAGCTGCAAGACGGTCGTGCCGACGCCGTCGGTAGCGTCAAGTAAGTCCCGGCGTCCACCAGACGCCACATGACGAGACTGCCCGGCGACACCGCCGGGCGTGAGAAAGGGCCCGGTCAGTCCCCAATCCCCGTCCCGACCATGGCCCTGCGGCCGGTTCCGCTGTCCCCGGAACCGGCCGCTCCCCTTTTGGGAAGCCCACACCATTGATCTCAACCAAAAATTAACCCTGTTCGCAGACGCTCCCGCAAAGACGGTTCTGACCCGAACCACCGGAGAGATGCGAGATGACAGCGGCCGCAACCGGCAACGAAGACCACGCCCCCCTGCTCTCTACCCGCCTTCTCACGCGCCTGACGATCGGGGTCGCTGTCCTGGCTGGCCTTACGGTGGCGATCAGCCTTGGTGGTCGCATGCTGGGCGAGCGCATCGCGCTTGCAGGCCACACGGAAAGCGGCGACGCCATCGACGTCGTCATCGGCCAGGACCAGATCCGGCTGCCGGCCAACACGATCCGCTTCGAGGAGCAGCGCCAGACCGGCCGCGCCGAGCGGCTCGACCTCTACCTGACCTGGCCTGAAATGAACGGCTATTCCAACGCGCAGCGTGGCCGGTTCAACGATGCCAGCCGCCCGGAAAGCCTGATTTTCCTCAATCTTTCGCAGAGCACGATGTCCAGGGACATGTCCGGCCGGCTCGGTCCGATATACAGCCACCTGTTCGACGACCGGCCGGAACCCGGCCCGGCGGGCCTCACCCTGCGGCGCGTTAAAGAAACGTCGGGCTACGGTGGCGAGATTTTCTTCACCGGCACACTGTCCGACGGCTCGGCCTATGTCGTGCGCTGCATGATGCCGATCGACGAATCGCAATCGACCAGCGCGGATTGCCAGCGCGATATCCACATCGGCCGCGATCTTTCCGTGCTTTACCGCTTTTCGAGCAGACTTTTGCCGCAGTGGCAGGCGATGGAGGCGCGCGTTCGCGACTATCTCGGCCGTTCGCTGATCCAGAACGGCCGCCCAGCCTCCACCCGCCAGAGCCGATAAAACAAGACCGATCTTAGAAACCTATGATTCATCATAAACCGATTGGTAACGCTATCTCGCTACTGTGCCAGGAACGGTCGTTCTGGGAGGCCACGCCCGGAACCCATCTGCAATCCGAGAATGAAGAGTAACGTAGTGTCCCGTTCCGTATTCCTCGATTTCCTCCCCCGCTCCTGTCAGGCAGTTGCCACTGCGGCGAAAAGTCTGGTGATGATCGGAATGGTCGCCACCGTTGCCGTCGCCACACCCGCGCAGGCCGCTCCGGAATATGCCGGCATCGTCATCGATGCGAAGACGGGCAAGGTGCTCTACAGTGAAGACGCGGACCAGTTGCGGTTTCCAGCCTCGCTCACCAAGATGATGACGCTGTATCTGACCTTCGAGGCGCTTGAGGCCGGCAAGATCCGTGTCAATACGCGGGTGCCCTTCTCCAAGAATGCGGCCAGCGAGCCTCCGACCAAGCTCGGCGTCGGCACGGGCAATTCGATCACCGTCGAACAGGCGATGCTTGGCCTGATCACACGCTCGGCGAACGATGCCTCGACGGCGCTTGCCGAACTCCTTGGCGGCTCGGAAGAGCGTTTTGCCCGTATGATGACGCAGAAGGCGCGTGCACTCGGCATGACGCGCACCGTCTACCGCAATGCCAACGGCCTTCCCAATTCGGCGCAGGTGACGACGGCACGCGACCAGGCCCGTCTCGGCCTCGCCTTGCGCCAGCATTTCCCGCAGTACTATTCGTATTTCTCGGTGCGCAGCTTCCGCTTCGGCAAGCAGACCATCAACGGCCACAATCGCCTGCTCGGCAGCGTGCGCGGCGTCGACGGCATCAAGACAGGCTACACCCGCGCCTCCGGCTACAACCTTGTGACCTCGGCCGTTGCCGATGGCCGCAGCGTCGTCGGCGTTGTCCTGGGTGGTCGTTCGGGTGGCGCTCGTGACCAGCAGATGCGCAAGCTCATTGCCGCCTATATGCCGAAGGCCTCGCGCCGCGGCGGTGGCGACCTGATCGCCGAAACCAAGGATGCGCCGACACTGACGGCAGAAGCCGACGACGCGCGGACCCTGTCCGCCGAGGTCGCCAGCAAGGCGACGACCGCTTCGGTCTCCGGCACGCTCGACCTGCCGGAAAACGGCCCGGTGCCGACCTACCGCTACAATGAAGCCCGCATCGAAACAGCCTACGCTGCAACATCGGAAGACAGCTCCAGCGTCGTCGGCAAGCGCGCGCTCGCCGCAACGCTGAAGATCCAGCGCGATGCCGCCGTTCCGCCGGCCGATCTCACCGAGCAGGGCGACACGAATGGTGCCGTCGACCAGCTGACCACCTCCTCGACGGTCGCATCCGCCTCCACGCCTTCGGGTTGGGTTATCCAGATCGGCGCCACGCCGGACCAGGGCCAGGCGTCGGATCTTCTCGCCAAGGCAAAGAACCAGGGCGGCAAGGCACTCTCCAGCGCGCAGCCCTTCACCGTGGCCGTCAACAGCGGCAATGGCCAGCTCTACCGCGCCCGCTTCGGCGGCTTCGACAACCAGAACGGCGCAGCGGCCGCTTGTAAAGCGCTGAAGCGCAAGGGTTTCGCCTGCTGGGCCAGCCAACAGTAACGACACTGGAACGCGCCATGTGCTGGCGCGCTCCCTGGATTACCGCCTTGCGCCCGCAACGGTCCCGGACAGGTATTGCGTACCGGGTGACTGCGCAGCAAGGCAGGCGGATCGCCGTGAAAGCGGCTCTGCCATCCTCGATTGGGTAATGCGTACGAGGCAAATTATGGCGATGAACGAGAACCTGTTCGACTTCCCTCCCACGACGCGCGACGAGAAGCGCAAGTCGCTGAAGGGCACGCTCCACCCGCTGCACGAAGCAGCGATGCGGATTGCGGATATCGGGCTTGGCCGTTCGCGCAACAGGACGAAGGATCTCGTCGGCATGCTGCTCGCCCACGGCGCCCGCGCCTGGCGCTCGGGCCAGCCGACCGCCGGGATTCACCTGCATGTCGGCGTCAGCGAGCGCCGCTATCCCGTGCGGATGCGGTTGCGTTAAGCGTCGGTTTCTTCAGAGAAGACCGAGTTCGGCGAGTTCGCGTCGAAGATCGAGCGGCAGATCGGCGGTGCCGTCGCCCATGTTCATGAGGTCGCGCGGCGCGTCGTCTTCCGGTAGGTAGCGCCACCCCTGAAAGGCGCGGCGCGGCTGGAGTTCCGTCTCTATGACCTCCGGCCCCAGCACAAGCTCGCAGCGCGAAATGCCGTCCACGTCCGTAAAACTCTTCAGATTGTGAAGGCGCTGGCGAGCCTGCACCTGCCCCTTGATCACCCAGTACAGCGAGCCGCCATCAAGCAGTTCATGATCCCGCTTCGGGATCATGCGGGTGATATGGCTGGAATGCGGCTCCATGCCGGCGGCGATCGCGATCAGCGAGCGCTCGGAAACCCATTCACGCAGGTCATCGATGGAATCCGCACCGACACAAAGTTTGATGAGATGTAGGGCCATGGCCTTTTGAACGCCCTTGCGGCGGCCGGGTCAAGGGGCCGCCGCGTCGCACTCCACAACGAATGCGCTGAAAACCTCAGCACTCCACCACGTTGACGGCGAGGCCGCCGGTGGAGGTTTCCTTGTATTTCTCGTTCATGTCGACGCCGGTCTGGCGCATCGTCTCGATGCAGGCATCGAGCGGCACGAAATGGATGCCGTCACCCTTGAGGGCGAGCGAGGCGGCCGTCACCGCCTTCACGGCGCCGAGCGCATTGCGCTCGATGCAGGGCACCTGCACGAGGCCGGCGATCGGATCGCAGGTCATGCCAAGATGGTGTTCCAGCGCGATTTCCGCGGCATTTTCCACCTGCTCCGGCGTGCCGCCCATGACGGCGGCGAGGCCGGCAGCGGCCATGGCGGAGGCGGAGCCCACCTCCCCCTGACAGCCGACTTCGGCGCCCGATATCGAGGCATTGTGCTTGATGATGCCGCCGATGGCGGCCGCTGTCAGCAGGTAGTCACGGACGCCATCCTGATCGGCATCCTCATGGAAATGCAGGTAGTAGCGGATCGTGGCAGGCACGACGCCGGCCGCACCATTGGTCGGCGAGGTGACAACACGGCCGCCGGCGGCATTCTCCTCGTTGACGGCCATGGCGTAGACGGAGAGCCAGTCGTTGGCGAGCAGCGGGTTGACCTTGTTGGAACGCCACTCCTCCTGCAGCTTGTCATGGATGGAGCGGGCGCGACGGCGCACCTTCAGGCCGCCCGGCATGATGCCCTCATTCTTCAGGCCGCGGTCGATGCAGCTCTTCATCGCGCCCCAGATGCGGTCGAGACCGGCATCCAGTTCCTCGCGCGACATGGTCGCCTCTTCGTTGGCACGCTTCATCTGCGCGATGGTGAGGCCGGAGCGTCCCGCCATCTCCAGCATCTGCTTGGCCGAGGAAAAGGGGAACGGCACCTTCTTGTCGCCGGCGCGCGCCTTGCTGGCCCGCATCTGCTCAAGTTCGGTGTCGGTGACGACGAAGCCGCCGCCAACGGAATAGTAGATGCGCTTCAGGAGCAGCCGGTCGTCACGGTCATAGGCCGAGAAAGTCATGCCATTGGCGTGGCCGGGCAGCGGGTTCTTCTTGTCGAAGATCAGATCGGTCTTCGGCTGGAAGGCGTAGCCGGGATGGCCGGGCGGGGTGATTCGGCCAGTGCGCTCGACCTCGCCGACAATCGCATCCATCCGGTCGGGATCAACCGAATCGGGCCGCTCGCCCATCAGGCCGAGGATCACGGCACGGTCGGAGCCGTGGCCGACGCCGGTATAGGCAAGCGAGCCGTGCAGACTCATGCGGATGGTGGCGACCTGTGCGCCGGAGGGGCGCGGCCAGTCGGAGGAAAGGATCAGGTCGAGAAACCGGTTCGCCGCCGACATCGGCCCCATCGTATGGGAGCTCGACGGGCCGATACCAATCTTGAAAACATCGAATACGGAAAGAAACATAACCCGGACTTCTCCCTTGCCTTTTGCAGGCGTCTTGATCCCTGAAGCTACGTTATCATGCCGTGCGGATAAGGCGATCTCCCGACATCGGGTTTTACTTACGCGACATAGGGCCAAAACAAAAACAGCGCGCTCGCGAGAGCACGCTGTCTATGTAGGGGCTGTCGTCTGGTATTTTCAGATGCCGCCGAAGAGATAGGCGATGACCAGGACGACGCCGAAACCGAGAACTGCACGGGCAGTTACGCCCCAGCAGGACTTTTGAGCAGTGCTTTCCATGATTACCCCAATGGAAGATGTCGTTGCAGCAGCCGTTTTCAGCGCTGCATGGGCTCTGTTTAATGAAGATTTCATGAAATCGCAATCGCGAAAAATGGCAAAACCAAGGCGGTGCCGTCGTAGGAGATACGCGCTCAGCGCATGACCTGTCGCAAAATCATACATTTACCGACGCCGACGGCAGGACCGGATTGCCCCTTTTCCGCCAAAGGTCTGAATGCGGCGAGCATGGTTTTCGAGGCCGGCTTGCAAATTGCCAGATCCGTGGCACAACGCTCATCCATGAGCACCCCGGATTTTGCCGCCCTCTTCATCTTCGTCGCCCTGTGGGTCGGATATTCCTGGATCACCGACCGGGCGAAATTTCTCGACCGTATCAGCCTCACCCGTGCGATGAGTTCGCAACGGGCGGTGTGGATCCGCAATACCATGCACCGCGACCTTCGCATGATCGACACACAGATCATGGCCGGCCTGCAGAACGGAACCGCCTTCTTCGCCTCTACGTCGCTTCTGGCGCTCGGCAGCTGTTTTGCACTGCTCGGCGCCACAGAGCAGGTCTTTGCTATTTTCAACGACCTGCCCTACGTCTTCCGCGGCAGCCGCGCCGGGTTCGAGCTGAAGGTCGGCGGCCTCGCCATCATCTTCGGCTATGCCTTCTTCAAATTCGGCTGGTCCTACCGGCTGTTCAACTATTGCACCATTCTGCTCGGCGCGATGCCGATGAGCGGCGACATCCACAAGGATCCCGCTGGCGCTGATCTCGCTGCCGACAAGGTCATCCGCATGAACATCCTGGCGGCAAAACACTTCAACATGGGACTGCGCGCCATCTTCCTGTCGATCGGCTACCTTGGCTGGTTCGTCAGCCCCTATCTGTTCATCGTGACGACCATCGGCATCATCATCGTGCTCGTTCGCCGGCAGTTCTACTCCGAAGCGCGCCTCGCCGTGCTGGAACGGCTCGACTGATCAATCCCCCCATCGGCCACCTTTCGGCCATCCGCCCGGCGCAAGCTTGGCGTGGCACTTTCCTATGGACCAAACAATGCGACGACCCGGAACCATGACCACCACGGTGATTGACGGCAATGTGGCAGGAGACGGCGCAACGATGCGCCGCCTGCCGCGCATTCCGCTGATCGACCAACTGCGCGGCATCGCGCTGATCGCCATGGCGATCTACCATTTCACCTGGGACCTCGGCTTCTTCGGCTATATCGAACCGGAAACGGCAACAACCGGCGGCTGGCGTATCTTTGCGCGGGTAATCGCCGGAAGCTTCCTGTTCCTCGTCGGCTTCAGCCTCGTGCTCGGCCATCAACAGGGTTTTCGCCTGCGGCCGTTTCTTATCCGCTTCGCGAAGATCGGCCTTGCAGCGGCGGCCATAACCATCGCCACCTGGTTTGCCTTTCCCGAAACCTTCATCTTCTTCGGGATTCTGCACGCGATTGCGGCGACGAGCCTGGTCGGTCTTCTCTTCCTGCGCCTGCCGGTCATCGTCACACTGCTTGTCGCCGCAGCGGCCGTCGCCGCGCCGCTTTATCTGCGCGCTCCGCTCTTTGATCATCCGGCCCTGTGGTGGGTCGGCCTTTCCGTCAACATCCCGCGCTCGAACGACTATGTGCCGCTGTTGCCATGGCTGGCGCCGGCCTTGCTGGGCATTGCGCTTGCCCGCCTGTTCGTCGCCAGTTCACTGCCGGAGCGGCTTGCCGGCTACGGGAACACGACGAAAATCTGGTGGAAAAGCCTTCTGGAAAAGGCCGGTCGCCACAGTCTTGCCATCTACCTTATCCATCAGCCCTTACTGATTGCGCTGGTCTACGGCTTTTCTCTAGTGGTTCCAGCACCTGCGCCGGACCCGGTCGTGGGTTACACGAAGAGCTGCATGCGCGCCTGCGAGAATGGCAGCAGCGCCGTTTTCTGCCAGAGTTTCTGCGGCTGCACGCTGGATCGCCTGATCGGCGAAAACCTGTTTGCCGATCTGAACCGCGGCACGATCGACATAACGACAGACGAGCGGATCTCGAAAATCTCGTCGCAATGCACTGCGAATGCGGAAACGAAAACCGACCTGAAGGAGTAGGATCATGAATGCCTATCGCATGAAGCCACTCGCCTTTCCATGGCCGCCGTTCATCTACGGCGCGGCCATAGCGGCGGCTTTCCTGCTTCAGGCGTATTTTCCGCTCGCCGTTGCGGAAACCAATATCTGGATTGCGCGCGTGGCTGGCGGCGCGTTGATCGTCACGGCGATCGTGCTGGATGTCTGGGCGATGCGCACGCTGCTCGACTGTCACACGACAATCCTGCCAAACCGCTGTTCCACCCATCTGGTGACTTCAGGCCCCTACCGCCTGACGCGCAATCCCATCTATCTCGGCTATACGCTGGCGACCGCCGGCATCGGCCTGGCGGTCCTCAATCCCTGGTGCATACTGACGGCCATGGTCGCGACCGGTGCGACGAGCATCGTTGCCGTCCGTCGTGAAGAGCTGCATCTGCTCTCCCGCTTCGGCATCGACTTCGAACGTTACTGCACTGGAACGGCACGCTGGATCTGACGCTTTTCCGGTAGAACAGCGACCGGGCCACGTCCGAAATAACGCAAGGCAGGATATCAGGTACCGACGCCGATTTCGGCCAGGCGTGTGAGGCAAGCCTCCTCGACATTGTCGAGTTCGGTCAGCGTTTCCTCGATATCGCGCCGCTTCTGGCGCAACTCTTCCCGCTTCTCGCTGACTTTCGTCATGAGCAGTTCAAGTTGCCCCACCTCGCCCGGCGGGTCCTTGTAGACTTTGATAATGTCGCGGATTTCAGCGATGGTGAAGCCAATGCGGCGGCCACGCAGGATTTCCAGGATGAGGCGGCGATCGGCAGGGCGAAAAAGGCGCGTACGACCGCGACGCTCGGGGTGGATCAACCCTTCGTCCTCGTAGAAGCGCAGGGTGCGGGTGGAAACCCCGAATTCGCGCGTCAGCTCGGTTATGGTATAAAACTTGTCCACGCCTGCTCCGATCTCGTCTGAGCGGGTATTTTATTGACTTTTACGTATAAGTCAATTTTTTCGCTCAACGGATGGCGAACCACCACGTTGCAAGCCCAAGAAACGCGAAGAATCCGACGATATCGGTGACCGCCGTCACGAAGACGCCGGAGGAAACGGCAGGGTCCGCCCCTGCCCGGTCGAGCAGGATCGGGATCGTGATGCCGGCAAGAGCTGCCGCACACATGTTGATCAACATGGCGGTGGCAATGACCCCGCCGATATTGATGTCGTGGAACCAGAGGGCGGCAACGGCGCCGATCATCAGGCCGAAGGCGATACCATGCAGAAGGCCGACGCCCGCCTCACGCCGCACGACGCGCCAGGCATTATGAATATCGAGATCGCGCGTCGCCAGCGCTCGCACCGTCACGGTCATCGTCTGCGATCCGGCATTGCCGCCCATGCCGGCGACCGTCGGCATCAGAATGGCAAGCGCGACAATCTCCTCGATGGTCGCCTCGAACAGCGAGATGACAGAGGCAGACAGGAAGGCCGTCAGCAGGTTTACGAGGAGCCATGGCACGCGCGAACGGGACGTCGCGATGATGGTGTCCGACAGCTCTTCGTCGCCCACGCCGCCGAGGCGCATCAGGTCTTCCTCGGCCTCTTCCTGGATGACGTCGACGACGTCGTCGATGGTGAGCACGCCGACAAGGCGACCGTTCTCGTCCACGACGGCGGCGGACAGAAGGTCATACTGCTCGAAGAGCTGCGCCGCCTCTTCCTGGTCCATCTCGGCCGGGATCGGATGGTTGGTCTCGCGCATGACGGCTTCGATCTTCGTGCCCCGCGCGGTGCGCAGAATGCGGTCGAGATCGATGGCGCCGAGCAGGCGGAACGTCGGGTCGATGACGAATATCTGCGAAAAGCTCTCAGGAAGATCGGCGTCCTCGCGCAGGTAGTCGATCGTCTGGCCGACCGTCCAGAACGGTGGCACGGCGACGAATTCGGTCTGCATGCGGCGGCCGGCCGTGCTTTCCGGGTAGTCCAGCGAGCGGCGCAGGCGAATCCGTTCGGTGAACGGCAGCTTGGAGAGGATCTCCTCCTGGTCCTCCTGGTCGAGGTCTTCCAGAATGTAAACGGCGTCGTCCGAATCCATCTCGCCGAGTGCCGCGGCGATCTGCTCGTTCGGCATGTGCTCGACGATGTCGAGACGGATCGCCTCGTCGACCTCGGTCAGGGCCGCGAGGTCAAAATCGGTGCCGAGCAGCGAGACAAGCTGGCGGCGCTGCTCCTGCTGGATCGCCTCCAGAAGGTCGCCCATTTCCGATTCATGCAGCCGTGCCACATGGCGGCGCAGGAACAAGAGGTCGCGGTCGGCAATCGCCGCACCGACATACATGAGGAAATCCGAGCGGATCGAGCCGTCCTCGGCGTAGATATCCTCGCCGTCGAAGGTACTGTGGCCCTGTTGCCCCTGATGGATACGGTCTTCGTCGCCGGTGTTTTCCATCGGGCCGCTCCTTGTATCGGGTTCGTCCCGCCCGGCCTGTCGGCGGAGAGACGACAGGGATTGAGATGCAGGGTTTCCTCGGCAAGGCTCAGCGCGCCGAGCCCTCACTTTCACCGTGCTAAAGCAAAGCGCGCGAACGGTCCATCGCCGAAAGCGGCAAAAGGTCTGCGGACATTAAAATTTCGCAAGCTGTTGCAATTTCATGCAAATCGCATGTTTTGGGGTGCCAAGGAGAGGGTCGGCATTTTCCCGCTGCCGCAAACAGGCTAGGAAGGGCTGACCTCGTTGACGCCCGGAGCCCGCATGGCGATCCTTCCCATTCTCCGCTATCCCGATCCCCGCCTGCGTTTGCCCTGTAAAAAGGTCGAGGCGTTCGACGCACGATTGGCAACGCTTGCCGACGATCTCGCTGCTACGATGCGTGCCGCACCCGGCATCGGCATCACCGCCGCCCATGTCGGCATTCTCGAACGACTGACGGTGATCGAACTCGCTGGGCCAGATTCGCAACGCGTCTATGTGAACCCCGAAATCGAATGGTTCTCACCGGACATCCAGCGACACGCGGAGGGAAGCGTTTCCATGCCCGGCGTGACGGACGAGGTGGAGCGCCCTGCCCGCATCCGCCTCACCTACCAGGACCTCTCCGGCAACAGCCACACGGAGGATGCCGATGGCCTGCTCTCCATCTGCCTCCAGCACGAAATCGACCAGTTGAACGGCATTTTCTGGATCGATCGCCTCTCGCGGCTGAAGCGCGAACGCATCGTCAAGAAGTATAACAAAGCCCGGGACTGAAGCGCGCAAGCCATGCTCTGGCCGGTGACCTGCGGCGAGGTCTGTCAGCCGACGCCTGCCCTGCATATCCACGTCTTTGAAGGCCACGACAGGCCGGCGTGCGCGCCTCACCGTCATCGTCGCGGTGCGGGAAGTGCGCCTGCGGATCATGCCGTATCTGTGCGGATCATCTCACACGCAAGCATCTGATAGAAAACAAAAAACCCGGCTCGAAAGCCGGGTTTTTTTGGTGCGGTCGAGAAGACTCGCTCTCACGCCGCAAAGCCCTGAAAATGAGGCGTCGGGCGGTCCAACGCGTTTGAAATTGGGCCACAAAGAATCAACTCGTTACAGCCAAGTGGTCCAACGCTCGTTCACGTTTTGAGCATCCGGCGGGCAACTCTATCCACTGCTATCGGCCTGCTGTGGATAACCCTTGACACCTCCCCATCTGCCGAACCGCCAAACCGATCGGCTGACCATTTTTTGATTCTCTTTTCTCGTCTGTTGACTCCATCCCAGACAAGAACATATTGAGAACAAACCGGCGATGCGGCCGCTAATCTGAAACCCAATGACCAATGCCTGCTGTGGCATAGACACAGGAGAACGAAGACGTGCGCCCGCTTGAAAGACAACAAGATGAGACCAGCGAGATCGACGAAGCGCTGGCTTGGCACGATGGGAACGCCCGCGCTGCAATTGCCACTCTACTTGCCGATTGCGCTTACTTGCGCTGGCAGCTTGAGCTTGCCGGGCGGGCCTTGAGCCCCGGCTTTACCCGCGGCTGGCGTCCACACACCGATCGGGAGTGAGGAAGGTGGAAACGCTAGGTGAAGCCTGGGAGGCTGGCTGGGCCGTGTCCGCGGTCTGTCATGGCGGCATGATCGATCTCGGCCCGAAGAGTCACAAGAAATGCGACTGGAAACACGAACTGGATATGCCGACGCTGCTGGCCGCGAAAGGGCGGAAATTCCCGGTTTGCGACCTTTCAATGAAAGTGCGCTGTCCGCGTTGCGGTATCCTTGGCCTGCGGCTGATGTTTTACGTTCCAAGCGGGCACGATAGGAAGGTGGCAAGATGAGCAGGCGCAAGGGGGAATTGACCAGCGCCGGCATCGACAGCGGATGGCCGCATCAGATTGCGCGGCTGGCCTCGCTCGGCACGATGGAGCAGGGTGACGCCATCGCGAAATTCTGCGCTAGCTTGTCGCTGTGCCCACGAGGTCATAGCGTCGTTTGGGAATCCGAATGGCATCGGGTCTATTGCTTTGCCAAGCTGGAGGATGCGGAGGCCTTCCTGACTCACTTCGGCGGAGAGTGGTTCGATCCCCGCGATCGAGGTCGAGGTCATAAGTGGCACTTTTGGTATAAGGGAAGGGCAAAGGAGAAGCGGAATGGCAGGGGCAGGTAAATTGATCGTGCTCGCAGCATTCAACAAAAATGATGAGGGAGATTTGATGCCGGCCTTCGAGCCACGCCAGATCGACACGGAAGAGCGAGCGATCAGTGAGGCGAGGCTCATGGCGAGCCATTTTGCCGGCGTGCTGGCGTGGAGCCGCGATGCAGATCCAGCGCTTGGAGAGTATGGCCCACCGTCGATACTGTTTCAGGCCGGCGAAATTCCGGTGATGGAATAAAGCGGCGCAAAGGGAACAAGCGGAGGCGATCACGGTTGTTGACGCGCGGTCGCCCGGTACCCACTGAGTATTTGGTCCCCCCAAACCAACGGCCGCACCCCGAGAGCCGCAAAGCGCGTCTGGGAAGTCGCGCTTTGCGGTTCTCAAGGAGGATCGGTGGCCCTTTCGGCGGCTTCCCGCCACTACCCTCAGTTTACGGGTTGTGGTTCGGGAAATTTCCATTCTCTGCTCAGAATTTCAGGACGCGGCCGGTACATCCGAATGGCAGCATTCCACCCCTTCATAATCGGTATGCAATTCGGAATGTTGCCATCGCAGCCTCCAAACTGAATAGCGGTTGAGCCGTCGACTTCTTTTTTGGCCGTGATGTTGTTGAGAGAATAGGCGTCCTCCGGGTTTTTGACGAAGTAGCCTTCCTCGTTGTAGACGCTGACCGACCAGAATCCATCAACCGGGACGTCTTTGACGTTTAGCTTGTAGACTGTGGTTCCATCGTTCTTAGCTGGCGTCACCATGGCGTAGGTCGCATCCTTGTCCGGATTGCCGCCCCAGCCGGAAGCGGTGCCGATTAGATGCATAATTGGATCGACCTCGCCTTTAACCCCAAAACCGTTTTTAAAGTCGGAGATGGTGGTATTGAGCACGAGCAGTGCGTCGCGCACCTTCTTCTGACTGGCTTGATCCCACGTCGGCACTTCGAATTTACCGATATCTTTCTGGCTCGCCTTGAGCCCGTCTTGAAGTGCGTGAACTTCCTCGAGGTCTTTCGGGTCAGCCGGATCAACCAGCGTGCGCACCACTGCCGCGACGTAGCGTGTTCCGATTCCCTCCTTCGTAAGGGTGTGTGTGCCAGCATCGTAGAAAACCGCGGGTACGTAGTGGTCTTGGTCGACGATCATAACAGACATAAAACGCTTGCCGGCGTCCGGCATTGTGATTGTGACCGGCCCCGCATCGAGATCGAAAACCGCTTGGGAATATAGCGTGTCGCGGTTCATGCGGATAACAGTTTGATTGTCGATGTTTGCCGGTTCGCGGCTATGAGTGAACTTTCCTAGAGCGTCGCCTTTGACTATGCCGCCAAAGTACATGTCGGTTTCCGCCCGGGGGAAATTGGTCACTGTTACCGGCACCGCTTCGGCGGCTGGGCTCAGCCCAGGAAAACTTGCCGCAAGAATGAGGCCTAACGCGCCAGCACTGATTATTCGGCTCATTTTTTCGCTCCATGTTGAGTAGCGGCTCACCAAACGTGCTCGGCAACCTAATGCCCTGGTCTGAGGGCTTGGAAGTACGTTACGGTAACATGGGCGTAAATTCGCGAGGCGTCTCTTGGTCGTTGCCCGCCGCGGCGCGGAAGGCGTTTATCAAGGCGGCGGATGTGGCAGGGGTGTTTATCCGGACGTACAAATCGACGCGCCGGTGCGGCGCGCACCTCACCTAGACCGGTTGCATATTGCTGACTTCCTCCGGCATTTCATCGCCATGGAAATAGATCAGCTTCGGCTCGCCAAAGTCGCCACTCTCTGGATCTCCTTCCATCACAGTCGCGAAGACCATGGGCTTGCTCAACGCCAGGCGTTCGGCCACCCGCCGGGCATGCACGAGGCTATTGGCTTGGACGGCAATGTCTGGCTTCATGCCGCGCTTACCCGGGCTGAAGGACTGAACCACGAAGTACGACGCCATGCTCATTCTCCTGTACGCTAAACTGCTTCTACCACGGTTCAGCTATCAGGCCTAAGCTAGAACAGTCGCCTCTCTTGTAAGCCGACGGAATCACGATATCGTGCGGCAGGCGTCTAGGAGGGATTGATGCCGAAGAAACCCAAACCTCAGAACCGCTTCGACATGCGCGAAGACGGAACAGGCTTGTGGGCGGTCTACGACATCTTCACGGGGCTGACGGCCGAGGTGAATGGCGTGCCGCAAGACGGGCTGGACATCGAGGTTGCCGACGACCTCGTCGACCTGTTGAACGCTGAGTACATCGCGAGACGCAAGGGGACGACGCATTGAGGAAACGAGATTGGAGGCGAATTGGGACCACAATCCATTAGCGATTGGCTGTCGCTCTGCCAACAACATGAACGAGCGGCGAAGGCAATCGCAGAAGACAAAAGAGCGTGTGCACAGGCGGTGCATCACGCCGGGTTCGCAGTTGAATGTGCGCTTAAGGCATACATCTGGCATGTTGAACGCTTCAACCAATGGCCCTCGAAAGACGCACGGCCCGATTTGTATGTTCACGATTTGCGCAAATTGAGAGTAATTTCGGGCATTCAATTGAACCCGGGGGACCCCACTGCACCTTATTGGCATATCATGCTACAATGGGATCGAAATCAGGGCTACGACCCTAAACCGATGCCAAGGAAAGTTGCCCGCTCGTTCGTGGAAGCTGCTTTTGGATCGGATGGAGTTGCGACATGGCTACGCCTGAAATTGACGAACGCTTCCTGACGGCGGGAAGAGAATACGGTGACGCCCTTGTTAATCTGGGGCTGGAACCGCATGCGCTGTTCTGGGCTTATGATAATGGCGAACAGCGCCACATCCTTGTCCTCGTAACAGATTTCTTTGACTTTAAAGGCCCCTTGGAGATCTCGAAACAATTATTTCGAGCCTACAACGCGTCTGTGACACCTAAGGAAATCGACCCGTTCACAGTGAGGCTGCATAGCATCAATCAGTCCATTGGGGAAGAATACAGAAATTTTGCAGGGTCTGACGGCAAGTTCAAGGTTTGGGACAAAAACATGGTAAGAAAGCCCTTACCAGAAGAAGCTCGCGTAGAGTCCATGAACATAGGCGACATCACAATGAAGCCTACCTGGACGATCTGCGTCCGCCCTGGCAAGCGCCGCACCGGCGTTGATTTAAGCCGTAGATGGGAAAGGTTCACGCGCAATGTGGACCGAGCTGCGGCCTAAGCAGTCTGTATCCATCAATGAGCCCCGAGCCCGCCCTCACCGGCGGGCTTTTTGGTGAACCGTACCGGATTGACGGAATCGGACCTTCCCCCCGGCGGGCAAATGGCTAAGCTAAGGCCGAGTCCTCTCTGGCTCTCCCGCGATACTGAGCCAAGGGTATCGCCTTCTTGCCCCGCCACTGTGCGGGGCTTTTTTGTAGGCCTTCAGCCGCATACGATCTATACCGGTAAGTTGTGCGCACGCTCATCCTACTCCGTTCATCTCGCGTTCAGCGAATTTGGACGAGTTTCATACTCGGTCGCTGTGCATGTGGCCTGAGAGGGGTCCGTGGACTCAAGCCCCCTACGCCCCTGCGGACCTCTCACAACTAGTGTTCGCCCGTCCTCACCCCTTCCCGATCACCACCACACCTATCCGCATCACTCGCGGCCGACCGGCTTGAACCGCCGAACGACGAACTCGAACAGCGCATCGCTGATCCACATGGCCGAGACGCCGATCAGGAACGCAGCCGCATGCTGCGCGGCCAACTCATCGGGCGGCAGCGGCCAGTTGACGGCGCCGAGGTAGTGAACTGCCGGTGACGTCAGGTATCCGGCCGCCAGGGCTCCGCAAATCGGTGATGCCACCAGTTCGCGGACCTTGTACGACCGGCGAGACAAAGCGCGCAGCACCCCGCCAGAAAGGCCAGCAAGGACGATACTGGCTTTGATTCCCAGGAAGTCGAAGAATTCAGCGGGTGTCATGCAGCACCTTGCCTTTCAGGTATCAGGATGCATTTTTCGGAGCGAGATAGGCGGCGACCGCCGGCAACAGGATCACCGCCGCATAAGCCGCTATCGTGCCCCACCAGGGCGTGCCTTCCGGCAGCGCGAACGGCAGCACCGCAAGACCGCCGACAACGCCGCCGGCACCGGCGCCGAGAGCTTTCGAAATCTTATCCATGGTCATTTCCTTTCGAGAGTTGAGGCCTACGCCTCGTTGGTGGAAATCTTGGCGTTGAAAGCGCTGAATTCGAGCGGCTTGGCCGGCAGGGAGAACGTGCGGGGGAACCGGAGCCCCTTCACGCGGCCCTTCGGCATCTTGACGATGCTCACACTGTTGGACTGGTTACCGCCGAGGGCGTGGTAGTTGTCCTTGTCGTGGCCGACGACGAAGAAGACATGGCCGCCCCCGTTGCGTTCAGCCGCGCCGATCGAGCCGAGGACGGGCTTGTCCTTTGAGACCTCTTGGCCGAACTTCAGCCAGTTGAGAGCCCAGTAGGGATTGGCAATCATCGCCTCGTTCGGAAGGGCGACAGCGATGCAGGTCTCGACGAAGTCCCCGCACCACGGCAGCTTGGCCGGATCGCCGAGAGCATGGCCGTCGCTCTTCAGGAATTCCTTCAGCCACTTGTTGTCGCGGACCTCGTGAAGGCCCATCTTGCGCTGCGCCAGTTCAATCCAAGGCGGGATGACGGCCTCTGTTTCGGACAGCCCGAGCGCCGCCCGGGTCTTCGGCCCGACTGAGCCCGGATTCTTAATGTCGAGCCCCTGATCCTGCTGAAAGCGGATAATGGCCTTTGTCGTGTTACGGCCGGGAACGCCGTCGGCACCTGTCGGGCCGAGATAATAGCCGAGCGCAACCAAGCGCTCCTGGATTGCCAGGGTCGTTGACATGGAAATATCCTTGAAGTTGAAGTGACTCGACTCTTGCGAGTGTCGGTGCTTCTCTCCGCCAAAACGGAGGGAAGGATGTATCAAGTCGATCCGGAAATTCTGCGAGAGATGGAGGCCGGCACCGAACGCGCGTCCGTCATAGTAGGGCACGCGCACATTGAGGAAGAATGCACAGCTGCACTACGCAAGATGCTGAGGAAACACTCAGCATTCGATGACGCCATCAAACAAGGTTTCCTTAACAACCATACCGCAAGGGTAAATCTCCTGCATTTGCTTGGCGCGTACAACGACGAGATTAGGAACGATTTGAGGATCCTAGCGAGGATACGAAACGAGTTCGCACACAACTCGCATGTGAAGGACTTCACAAATCCAACAGCTTCCAAACTTCTAGCGAAAATAACACTTCTCAGCGTAGGCGGCGCGATGTTCCGGTTCTCCGAAGGGCACGACGCGCCTAGACGGCAACAATTCGAATACTGCGTCGGGAATGCTGTTGCTATTCTTCGCCGGAGATACCCTCAGGTCTCGCTGGAATAACCTGTTGCATTAACCGAACGCGCCGCATCGCAACAAACGCCCGGTAGATACACTCCTCGGCGTACAGGTCAGGCTCCCCGTACGTCTGAACCTCCAAAGCCGCCTGAACTCCCGCTGCCAACATGGCATCATTGACATCCACGTTGATGTGGCGAAGCGGAGCGTCTATCGCCACATCGAGCGCATCATTGAGCGCTTTTTGACGGTCGATCTTCGAGAGTTTAGGATCAAACATCGCATCAAACACGGCGGCCGTTAGCCTGGGAAACGTGATCTTCATTGCGTCATCTCCGGCCAGTTCAGCGCCGGCAGTTCGTTAAGAAACCCTTCCTCGGTCGGCCGCGCCCGCTCACCAGCCATAACTTTGGCAAGCTCCCGATAGGCGAAAGCCCATACTTCATCGCGCCATTCGATGAAGGCCAGCGCCTGCGCCTGCCAGTTCGGATTGGTCGACGCCGCATAGCTGGCCAGCGTCACGCCGTCGCGGAACGCGCGTTCCCGCGGCTTGGCGTCGACATGGGCCTGAATAGCCTGCTCATAGAGTGCGACCAGCGCGTCGTTCTGCGCGGCAGCCTTCGCCTCTATCGTGATGATTTTCGCGGGATCAGGCTTCCACATTCGCTGTCTCCTCGTCGTGTGGCACTGCGATCGCCCCGTCAGGCGGATTGATGATTGGCGCCGGATGCGCCACGGCGGCGGACGGATTGGCGCCATGCGGCAGAATAAGGGTGACATGGATGGAGCCGCCGATGCGCTCGACGTCACCTGTGATCCATGGGCAATTGATTTCGGAGGCCGGATAGGTCGCACCTTCCGGCAGGTCCGAGAAATCGTAGAATTCGCCGTTGATCGTCAGGATGTCGCCATGCTTTTGCACGGTCAGCCGCCCGTCGATGCGCAAGGGGTCTAGAGTAATGAGCATCAGTACCATCTCCCGATGTAGAGGGCGTCGACGACAAAGGTCGTCGCGCTGCTGGTCGCCGGGCGGTAGAGGAGCACGGCGCCGCCGTCCGTCGATGTCTGAGGTGACGAGCTGGAACCAAGCCAGCACTGCGCGCCGCCTGGTTCACGGGAAAAGGCCATGCGCCGCGGCGGCGTCGCGAAAGCGGCCGCCATTGTCCCGATCGCGATATTGGCGGAGATGAATATACCCCCGACCGCCGTGTTAATCGGTCCGAGACCCGTCAAGGTTTTGAGGCATATCTGCGTGCCATCGGCCCACCGGATATACTCGCCGTTGGCGTTGGTGCCGTATTCGACGATTGCCCCCGTAGGCACCCCACTGGATTGACCGACCGTGCCGACGATATCGCGCAACGCAGCAGTGCTCGCCCCGGTCACCACAGGGATCTTCGCGCCGGATACCCCGGTCAGTGCGAGGATTGCCCGGGCGGCCGCGGTGAAATCAGTCAGCGCCGCAGAGCCAGCCCCCTGATAATACGGAAGCTTGTTGGCGGCCGTCGTCAGCGCGGCGATCGAGGACAGGTTGCCGTTGGTGAGCGAGGCAAGAAGTTGCCGGGAGGCCTCCAGCACCCGAACCTCGTCGGGCACCCGCTCAATTTCGTATGCCGCGGCCGTTCGCGTGCTTCCGGGCCAAGCATAGGCCAGAGTGAGCGACGTGTTGCTGTTGATCGAGGCGATGCGGACAAAATACCCGGCCGCCCAGAAAAGATCGCCAGCAGTGAGGCCGATGGTCAGCCAGCTCGTGCCCTGTCCCGTAGCGGTAGTTTCGCCGGCATTGATGCTGGCGGTCCCCGTATTATAGACGGTGGGTATCGCCATCATGCACCTCCAATCTGATCAACAAGGATGTCAGCACTAGCCGTCGCCGTGGCGGCTTCCTTCAGAGCGGCGATCTGCGCCTCGGCACTGGCGAGGTCCAACCGCAAATCATGGACCACTTGAGCGAGAAGAAGGTTGCGATCCTTCAGGTATTTGAGCATGTCGTTGCTTTCCTGCTGAATGACAGCAGGGCTGATATCGATGGTTGTCATGATGTTTTCCTGTCAGGCTGGAATGCCGAGGACGAAGTAACGAATGCCGACGATCGGGTTATCGTCGAAGACCTCAACGATGCCTTGGGACTGGCTAAAGTAGCGGTATCGGGAGTTGCCTTTGGCGGTGTAGAATGTTGCCGAGGTGCTGTTGTACTTGCAGTAGGAAGCGTCGCCGCCCATGCCGCCGGGGCTCAAGCTGTTCTGGTAGCGCCGGTTGACGCGTGGGGCACGGACCTCTTCGTTTAATCCGGAGCCGTGGTGCGTCATATATTTGACGTAAGGGAAGAACCCTGCGGCGTTGAAGGCAACGGTCTGATCGGTGACGCCGTTCGGGACGGTGAGGTAGCCTTCGTCGAGGATCTGGATCACCGGTCGGCGCGTATCGAGAATGATATCGCTAAACCGGGGCGGATTGCCCGAGCCAGGCCGCAAGAACTGCACGACGTCTTGCCCGTTCTCGCTGAAGTGCCGCAGGACGTCGTTCGTGCCCGTCGATGGTCCGAGGGTGTCGACACCAAAGACAATAAACCGTGCCCGGCAGGCCGCCTGCACATTGAAAAAGCGGATCAATGGGCCATCGTACTCGTAATCAATTCCATAGCCGTTATCATTCCCGGCCAATTTCATCGGATAGTAGATGTTCGCATTGTCGTCATAGCATGACATTTCAACGTGAATGTTCGGCGGCAAGGGTATTCCTGTGTCGTAGGTGGTAACGCCGACCGGAATGGCAATGTCCGCCGCAGCAATGACACTCAGCGGCCGGCCTGAACTATTGAACGCGAGTTGCGCGGGGGTAGCCGTCCGCAGATCGTATCCTGGCTTGGCAACACGGCACGCGTCAGAATCAATCTCGATGGCATATTTTCCGGCACCAGGTGGGATTGTCGTCGGCCCATCGAGCGGCGCATCGTTGCCCGGGAGGTTCCACACCAACAGAGAGCCGGTGCTGGTCTCCGTTCCAGAGAGCACTTCCGGGCTATAGTCGATGGTAAAGTCGGTGAATGTCTGACGGCGAAACCAAGAACCACCGCCCCCCGTGCCGACGAACCCGCCGACGACTCCCGCTGGCCCATATTCTTGACCGAACGATCGCTGCGTCATCTGCCGTTGCTTGTATCGGCCGTTCGCAGGGTTGATCCACTTGACCTCCATCATCGGCAGGTCGTATCGGATGCTCGGATACCGCAGCTTGCCCCGAACATAGTAGTTGCTGACAAACCCGCTCGCGTCGTGGCGCATCATGGCAAAGCCCGATGCACCGGAGCCGGACGGGAAGTAGACCTTGCGCTCGCTACCGAACGGCACCAGGGGCGCAACCTCGATCTCCGGTGTCGTGACCTGATTGGGCCACTTGGAGTTGAAGTGAAACCGGGCGCGCTGGCTGTCGTTCGTCGCCAGCGGGTCGAAATTCCCGATCATGATCTTCACACATTCGATGCCGGTGGCGTCTTCACCAATGAGAATGGTCGTCATGTCCGGATCAATATCCTGCCGTTGTTGAGGTCGATCGTCATCTTCCCGTTGGTACTCTCCAAGAGCCCGGCATTGACCGTGCCGATGTTGGCGACGTTCATGCGGACAACACCGCCCTCGATGACGAACGGAAATTGCCGAGCCGAGCCATTAAGCACAGCAAACTGATCCGCGACGATGACCACGCGGCTCTTGCCGCCGGTGATCGCCTCCAGGAATAGCGCCGCTTCGGAACTTGCCTCCGACCCGTTCGCCGCCGCGGAAAGGCCAATGCGCGAGCGGGCGCCCGAAGGTGTAGCCTCGACATCGACCCTAAAACGTCCTCCGGCCGAGACATTCCCTACCGTGGCATTGATGGCCGTGATCGAACTGGCCTGCGATGTGATTGACCCTTCCGCATCCGATACCCGCGTCGTCAACGCATTAAGCGCCGACGTGCTTGCCTTCGTGCCGAGCGTAGAGTTGATCGACGTGATCGAACTGGCTTGCGACGTGATCGTGTTTTCTGCCTCAGTCACTCGCGTCGTTAGGGCGTTGAGCGCGGAGGTGCTCGCTTTCGTTCCGAGCGTGGAGTTGATGGACGTGATGGAAGACGACATCGCGGTAATGTCGCCTTCGGTCGCCGTTACCCGCGACGTCAGCGCGCTGAGGGCGGCCGTACTGGCTTTCCCCGTCAACGATGCATTGATCGAGGTGATCGAGCTAGATTGCGACGTGATAGTGCCTTCGGCTTCCGTCACGCGCGTGGTCAAGGCATTCAGCGCCGACGTGCTCGCCTTGCCCGCCAGGTCTGAACTGATCGAGGCGATGGACGTGCTGACCGATGAGATGGAACTTTCGGTAAGCGTGACGCGAGTCGTCAGCGCTGACAACGCGGACCCACTTGCAAAGCCCGGAAGCTCAGCCTTGACCTGTGTTACCGCCCTGGAGACGATCGCGATGCCTTCGTTGGTCAGCTCGATCCGGTTGTCGAGGGTAGTCGCCGCTTCCGCCGTAGCGCGCAGGCCGTCCATTTTATCCAGGAAGTTCGCGAAATCCTGTTCGACCCCCATGCCTGCCATCGGCAGCAGCGTATTGCGGATCGCCGTGATAGCGCTGCCCTGGGAGACCACGCCGCCGCCGCCGATCGCGGATACTTCCGCCTCCAGCGCGGTCAAAGCATCAACGCTGGCTTTCTCATCCACCTCCGCCGTCAGGGCAGTGAGAGCCGCGCCCTGCGCAACGATCTCGTCGCCAAGATCATCGACGCTGGCGGTGAGTGTCGAGACGCCTGTGGCTAGGCCGGAAAGCTCACCGGTGGCGTCGGTCAGTTCCGCACTCAGAGCCTCGATGCTGCTGGCGAGCGCGCTATCGGAGTCGATACGCGTTAGCCGCTCCGCCGCGAGTGCTGCACGCGACGCACCGGGCGAAGGCGAGCCGATCGACACCCAATCGATCGTGAAATAGTTGCTCGACGTCTGCGCGGTCGAGAGGTCGAGACGGATGCGCTCGATGGTCCCGCTCCAGTCGGGATCGAAGGTGATGAGACCCACGCCATTCCCATCGAAGACCGGCTCGGCAACGGACATGCGCCGTCCAGTATCCCACGACTGGCCTTCGGCGGCCCACCACAGATAGCCCTCCCACGTCGGCGAACCATACCGCCGGATGCGCAGGCGCACCTGCCGGTAGGTCGCGGCCACAGCCGCAACAGCCGCGGACACGACATAAGGGTCGGACGCGTGGTCCGCGGGACGCAACCAGCCATTCGAAACGGTTGGCGTGCCGTTGCCACTAAAACCTTCAACGGTGGTGTCAAATCCCCATAGGACATAGGGGTCAAACTGGTTGTCAGTGCCAGCCGTCAGCAGCGCCATCTGCTGTGTGATGGCAACGTCACCATCAACGCGGGCCTGGTCAATGGTCGTCAGACGAGCGTTGAGTTCGCCGGCGGAGACCTGGAAGTCGGCAACACGCTGCACAATCGCAGCCGTTTCCGAAACGGCAACGGTGATACGCTCGTCAAAACTTGCGAAAGTCGTCTCCATGCGCACGGTAAGCGCACGTCGGATTTCCGCCATGTCCGAGTAGTTGGCGAAATCCTGTTCGACCACAAACTGTCGAAGCGTGTCGATGGCGCCAAGGATGGACCGCGCCTGCGCAGCCGCCGCTATCGCATCGGTCGTGCGCTCGGTCACCTCCTGCGAGAGGCCGTTCGCGACCTCCGTCAGTTCCGTAGCCTGCGCCTCGATCTGCGTGATCACCTCGCCGATGTCGCCGAGGAGTTCCGCGACCGCTGCATCAAGCTCGCCGCCCATAAATTCGCGCAGTTCGTCGAGCTTTTCGTTGATCTCGTCGACCATGCCCGGCAGGTAGACGTCGGCGTCGATCAGGCGGACGTCGAGCGTGGTAACCGGCAACCAGCCGGACCACGTGAATTCACGGCCGGAGAACGGCAAGTAGGCGAAGCGCGCCTCCAGCGCCATGGCAGGCGGCAAAGTATTGTTGATCCGCGTACTCTTGGGGTCGGGGTTCGTCGCCGGATCGCCGTAGGGAATGTCGCCGGCGGCAATCAGGTCGGCGTCGGCCGCGGCGTTCAATTTGATCTGGAAGCCGACCGCGCGCACGTCGTCGAGGTCACCATCATACACTACGCGGATAACAGGACGGCGCGGCGTGCCGGCATTGTCGTTGATGGAGTCGGGGAAGACTGCAAACCCGGTAACGTCCTGCACCGGCGGCCAGCGTGGGTCGAGGTCGCCGACGATCCACGGCAATTCATCCGTGTTCGGCGTCCAGTCGTAGTCGCCGGGATCGACCTCGATCATGGCAAGCGACTGGTTGACGTTCGCCATCTCGTCTTTCGACCGGATGTCGAAGAGCTTGTCGATATAGCCGTTGCGGGCGCTCGACCACGAAATGACGTCCAGCGGCTCCAGTCCGAAGGCGATCGGCGACAGGGTCCCGCGATGCGAGCGCATGCTCCGCCCGTCGAGGATCATCGACTTCATCAGCCGCTGCACCTGACGCGGGCGCGACACGGTGCTGAACTGGAAGTTCGCCAGGAGCTGCCGGTTGTCGTCTTCCACTTCCAGAGCCGGGAACAGCCGCTGCGGCGCGTCCTTCATCTCCCACGCGGCAGCCGGATCGGGGTAGCTCGCCGTCGCGCCGTTAAACGTGGCCTCAAGCCCCTTGAACGGGTCCAGTTCCTGCGGGTCAGTGATGATGAAATCTTCGTCGGTGACGAACATGACAGGCAGGCCGGGCGGCCCCACGCGCACCTTGTAGACGCCGCCGATCTCCGCAATCTGCCCATTGCAGGCCTTCAGCAGTTCGTCGATGACGTCGGCCGGTTCGTGCTCGGCAATCTTGATCTCATAGCCAGCCTGGAACTGAGGCTCGGTCCCGCCGCCCTTGATGGCGATCGGCAGGTCGCATTCGTTCATGCCGGCAATCCACGACGCCAGCGGCAGACGCGGCGCGCTGATCCCCGGCCCATACAGCCGCTCGCCGTCGAAATGGATCCCGCGCAGGATATTGTAGACGATGACGATCGGGTTTGCCGTCGCCTCATAGGTTGCCGGCTGCCCCCAGCGATGCAGGCCCGAGCCGCCCACGGTGCTGTCCTTGCGGGGGTCGTAGAGCGGCACGGCAAGCGGCTCGTACCGTCCGACCGGCCAACTCGTGAAAATCTCGCGGTTGAACCTGGCCGTCAGAATAACGACCGTCGATCCGACCCCGATCATGTCGGGCTCCCACGGACGGTCCGGATCTCCCCCGAAAGAGGTCGTCAGGAAGGCGTCGGCCGTCGTCTGCTCGCCGGTCAGTACCTTCACCCAGAGGTAATCGCGATCACCCCGGCGATATTCCTTGACGGGATATCCCTGCGCGACAGGATCTGCCTCGAAGTCGATCTCGCACATTTCGTTGTTGATGAAGACGCGGCTCGAAATGCCGGGCTGCGGCAGATCAGACAGCGTGACGACCGAGGTGAAATAAGCGTTCGGCGTCTTCTTCTCTGCGCCCCACGTCCCGACATAGTCCAGTGAGCCTGCAGTCGCAAAGCTACCAACGAAAAACGAAAACGAGTTGTTGCCGCCGACTTGCAACTGCCCGGAAATGCCGGGCTGCGCTTGTTTCTTCGCGGCCGCGCGCTGGAGCAGCGACGTTCCGACCTGAAGGGCAACCGTGAACGCCAGCTTGAGCAGTGTCGCCGCAATCCCGCCCGCCTTGAGCAGACCAGCGATAGCGCCGATGGCCGCCGATATCGGATCAGCATGCGCGAAGGTGATGGCGCACAGCATGAACCAGACGGTCCACGCCGCGAGACGTAGAATCTTCATAGCGATCCTGGAGCGAGGCCCTACGGGCGAATGATCAGAAAGGGACGCGGAAAGCGCGTGCGGCAGAAAGCCGGGAGACAGTCCCGATGCCATCGGCGCCGGGTCGCAAGACGTAGATACGTTCGCCCTGGCAAATCCCCAGCGCGACGTGACCGTCGACATCGATCGCGGCAACATCGCCGATCTGGGCCATTGCCGGGTGAACCTCTTCCATCAGCGCGGCCGCCATGGCTGCGTGATCAGCATATCCCGCCTTACGCAGATGCCGTAGACCGCCGGCTATGGTTGAATAGCGACCACGATAGCCGGCCGCGAAGTCTTCGCCGGTCATCGCCTGCACTGCGCCGGCCGCGAAGAGCGCGCAATCGTGCTCGCCCCACTTGAACGGCTTCGCGGCGACGGCGTGCGCATAGTCGAAGAGCGCGGTGCGCCAGAAGGTATAGCGCTTCATTTGGATTTGGCCTCACCCCAATGGATATTCTGCAGCCAGCCGCCGGCGACGTCGGAATAGCGGCGGAAGCGATCCGGAACGCCACCGACGACACGGCGCTGTTGCATTTCGTCAGAGCGCTTCAGGGGATTGAGCCGGGTCAATTCGCGCGTGTCCGAAACGCAGGAGAGTTCAATACTACCTTCGCTCCCCGCCGCCGGTGTCGTGATGGGCGACCCGTTCACTCGTCCGACGAACACCGGTACGGCCGGCGCAACGGGCAACATCGTGGCGGTATCGAACAGTCCGAGATGCAATTCGATCGGGGCATGCTTTGGGTCGTAGCCGCGGATGGCGATCTGCACCGCGTCGTTGATCTGCGAGAGCCGAATCCGAATTGGCCGAACAGGGAGACCTGTTTCTAGCGGGATCGCGGGCCAACCCACAATGCTCCCGCCGGCCTGATAGTCTCGCGTCACGGGCATTCGCGTGTCAGGATCAAGCACTTCGGCCGTCACCGCATCCCAGCCACTCCAGAGACCCATGGTCTCGACCGCGAGACTCGACCGGTTCCGGGCGGTGATCCAGAGAAAATAAGCTGGAGCAATGCCCTGCCGTGATGAGATCGCCGCGATAGTCGGCGCGTCGAGATAGTCCTTCATGGGCGCTGCATCACCTGAAATGACATGCCTTCGGTCCAAGGGCCAATTGCCGTCCCCGGATTAAAGCTGCCAGGCACAATGAACACCTTGGCCGCTGGCTCTTTCAGGGTGACGACGAGGTCAATCGCAACGCCGGGGCGAAGATGTGGGCGGATTTCAAAGAGCGGCGTAAGGCCGGAGGAGTTTGCTGTGGCGGATTCGACGATGCGATGAAACGCCCTCCGAACCGGATTGCTACCGTAATCGAAGGCAAGATAGTCGCCGACGGTCAGCGTGTATGCTTCGGGAAGTTCATCGATCCGCAGCGACTTGTTGTTGGCGCCGACGGTATGAATGGTCGGAACGAAAGAGCCGAGGATGGTGCCGGCAGGATCGGCCTGCGGATATTTCCTGCGCGGGTCATAGAGGTAGAAGCTGTTAATCGCCCCATCGAGGCTTTCAATCCGTGCCTGGACTTGCGCCGCCTCGTCGTGTCGCATCGGCTTCAAGCCAACGTCTGCCACGATACGGGGCGGGGCGAGCTGCGCGGTCAGCACTTCACCGGTTCCCAGCCCGGACATCTCATCATAGCGTTCAAGCTTCCAATTTACCGACAGGATCGGCAACTTGTCGGCCAGCACGGGTAGCCCCAGAGGGAATGTCAAAGCCATATTTAGCCCACCGCCCTAGGGTCTTGGGAGATTTCGTTCACTCGACCTGGCAAGACGTCCTGCGAGAACCGCGTGACAATCTCACCGGAGGTCCGAGCCGACGTCTGCTCAACGAACGCCCTCAGATTTCCGTTGTTATCTACAGAAACCCGCACATCGGAAGTGACGTTGATCTGCTGAGATCCGGCGCCCTGCCCGCGTGTGTGGTCAACGACTGTCTCATCCGGATGCAGGAGCGCCATGAAACCTCCCTTCCCGTCTACGCCGCCAGAGCGAGAGCCTTTGCCCGTGTAGCCGCCGCCGTCAAAAGACGGCGTCCGTACACCTGCCCATGGGTCGGCTTTACCTCCGCCACCTCCGAACAGACTGAATAGCCCGCCGAGGAACCCGCCCCCGCCGCCCGTGCCGCTGCTCATGTTGACCAGCGCGTCAACCAGATCATCTTCGATCTTGTCGATCACCTTATCGAGCACACCAATCGCGATGTCCCCGAACTCCTCCCAGGTCAGCTTGCCATCATCGAGCGCTGATCTTAGATCGCCGAAGACGCCGTGCAGCATCTCGCGCTGATCTTCCATCGCCTCGGATGCAAGGCGCGTCTCTTCCTCCACCTTCGCCATGGTTTCGGCGAGGGTCATCAACTGCTCCCGCTGCGGGTCGCTCAGGTCGATCCCGCGCTGGCCGGCGTCGTTCAGGAGGTCCGTTTGATAGAGGAGACGGCTGGCTGCTTCTTCTGTGAGGCCGAGCGCGTCGTGTTCTGCCTGAAGGCTAGCGATACGACGTTCCGCAGACTTGACGATGTCGTCGTACATGTCCGCTTCGGACTTGCCGCGTCTGCCTCCCTTTCGGCCCTTCTTGCTGAATTCGCCGGGAAGGCCGTCAAGCTCGATCAGCGGGCGACGGTCTGGGGTTGGAGGGTCCCGGGGCGTGAAATCATCGCCACTGAAGAACTGGCCGTCCTCGCTGAAAAGAGGCGACAGAGTTCCGAGTTGATTCCCGACCAACGTGAGGGCTTGAATTGCCTCCTGTTTGAAAACCTGAGCGCCTCGAATGGCTCCAGAAATGCTCTGCGCTAGGCTACCAAACGCTGTTGCAAAATCTGCAAGCGCTGGGATGCCCGTCTGCTGCACCGCGTCGGCAAGTGCGTCCTGAACATCCTTCATGGCAGTGACATCGTCCCTGCCATCGGCAACGGCTTCTTGAACTTTAGAAAAGGCATCCTGTAGCTTAAGGATCGTTTCATCCTCGGCGCCCGCCTGCTGTAAATCGACCAGAAGAACGCTCAATTGATCGCTCAGATCCTGGACATCCTCACGTGCAACCTGCCACTTCGAGGATGCGGCTACATCTGCAGCGGCGATCAGATCAGTCACTTCGCGCGCGCGTTCGATTTGAGCGATATACTCCTGCAGGGCCGGGACAGCGTCACCCCAGACATCCGCTACCCGGCGGATGAGCTCTTCCTGTTCCTTCAGGATTTCGTTGGCGTCGTCTCCGCCCTCGTAAGAGGCAAAGTAAGCGAGGACGGCACCAGCAGCCGCGCCGGCCGCAATTCCGATCGGCCCGAAGCCCAACACCAGATCGGGAAGTTGGATTGCAAGTGCTTGCAACCAATTGCCCGTAGCCGATGCCTGCTGAGCAACCTGAGAAAGCTGCATCGCCATCAAACGCGAATTCTGCGCCGCGTAGAGGCTCTGCTTTCCCACCTGCTCAGCCGCCTTCCCAACGTCGCTAAGAGCCTTGCCCGCTCGGCTTTCGGTCTTCTCTGCCGCCACCGCCAATCGATCAAGGGCTTGTTCGCCTGTGACAAGGCCACGGCTATCCGCAGCGAGGACGAGCGTCGCAAAATCAGTCATGGCTTTACCTTCGGTGGAATCGCGCAGTATCTTCCCGGCAACTGGAGGGTTGCTGGATGGATGGTTGGCTAAAGGGGCTCATTGCGACGGCGTGCGTAGTCGTCATTGCGATTGGTGGCTACTTCGCGGTCTCGGAGTACAGAAAATCGACCGCGGAAGCTGCGCGGAAGGAGCGCCTTGACGGAGCAAGGAAGGAACTCTTTGACCTCGCCAATGCGCAACCAAACGAAGAGGAGAAAGTGCGTGAGTTTTGTAAGAATCTGAAAGTTCGGATAGCGACCGATCTACAGAACAACGAGATGGCGCCGGTTCTAATGCGGAATTGCCGCGCTTTCGGCTACACGTTCTGAAGTGAAAAGGCGCCCCGAAGAGCGCCTTTCGTGTTCGCAAGCTCTCGATCGAGGCTTGATTAGGCCGTCGCGCCGCCGCCTGCCGACCTGACAACGGAGTAATCGAGCAGGTTCAGCTGACGCGGGTCGTGGAGCATCGCTGGGACGACAGGGAGCCCAAGGCGAAACCACAGCTGAGCTGCCGCCTGATTTCCAAAAACCTGACGGCTCTCGTTCACCATGCGCAGCTTCACACTTTCGTTCTCCTGGGGGTCGTCAATCGTCTCGCCGGTTTTGGCATGCGAGACGCCGGCCTGCTTGCCCGCAAAGTGCTTGGCGAGGACGCCGTAGCATTCGCGCTGGTAGACAATGACCTTCTCACGCACGGCATCATCCTTGATGCGGGACGTGTCGATGGTGAAAAGCCAGCCGTTTACCAAATCGAGCTTGAGGCAGACCGCCTCTTGCGCGCCGCCACGACCGAAAGGAATGTGCATGACACACATACCTTCGGACAGAATCGGGTCGCGTTTTACGCGTTGGTACTGACCGTTCCAGTCCATTCCCATGCTTTCGACGATCGGCTTAAGTGCAACAAACACGCCGTCGTCGTTCTCGAAGCCGTAGAGATCATCTCCACGGAAGTTGACACTCACAATGGTTCCCATATTAGGGTCCTTCTGTTCCGGAGCCCTCCTAAAAGCTCCGTGCACAATGAGAGGGGCGGTGCCAAGGTGTGCAAAATCTCAGACACCGCTCCCTCTCGCCCCGTTTAGGAGCCGGGGCGTTCGCCGCTAAGCGAATCTTCTATTGTGTGGCAGATGCGGGCGCTCCGTTGCAAATGCTAACGGCGATTACACCGTGGTTTATTCGACTTTTCCCCGTTCTGGGTTTGATCACGCCACCATCAGACTGTGAAATCGGTGTAAATCGCCCACGGGCCGGTTGATTTTGCCTGAATGACCACGCGCTCGTAGTCCTCGATACTGTCGAGTAAATCAGAAATCCTGCGTGACAGACGCTGGACTTCTTCCCGCGGATCTTCGATCGCCGGAACAGCGCCGGTATGCTGCGGCGATGAAACAAAAGTGTGAGAAGTGGCGGCAAAAACGATGCCTCCTTTCAGAACCGTGCGCCTGTTCATCAAGCCACCTCCCCGCCGATTAGAACGGGGCCGGTCGGAGCTGGCACGGCCGTTGCAGAGCCTCCATCGCGTTCGGCGCGGCGGAATGCGTCAGCGACGGCAGGGTTTCGAATGAGCGCAGAAAGGGGTATACGGCGGTCAGCCATAGCGATGATCTCCTACGATCTTCGTTTCGGTTAGGCGGGAGGAGAAGCGCCAACTTCCCTTCCGCTGCTTTCTGTGGTACCACCGATTTCATGACAAGTCAAACCGTGGTACCAAAGAAAAAACGAGGACCGCCCGCGACGGGCAAAGGCACCCAAATACAGGTGCGCCTTCACGATGACCTGCTTTCAACCATCGATGACTTTGTAGCTTCGCAGCCGGACGCTCCATCTCGGTCCGAAGCAATCCGACGTATTCTTCGCGAGAATCTCATTGACGACCCGGACGCGCTTATCAATGAGCTCTACAAGACTAGCGAGCCAGGCATTGGCGCCGCATTCATGAGAGCCATCAACAACCATCTACGCTCCTTTGCCAATTCGAACCCTGAAGCCTCAGTGGATGAGTTCAAAGAGTTCGTCCTTGACCTGTTTAACGACTATGGTCAGGACCTTCAGGAGTTTGCAGAGAAGGCAAAACGCTAGCAGCTGCCGGACAGGATGTCGCTGATGCCCCTCACCCCCGAAATCGAAGAAGCCCTTGACCGCTTCGCCCTTGAGCAAAACCTCACCCGAGAGGAAGCCCTCGCCGTGATCGCCGAGGACTGGCTGATCGGCCATGGGTATTTTCCGGCTCCGAGTGCAGAAATGCCTACGCCCGGGACCTTGGACAGCGACGGCAGCACTGATTAACGCTCTCCATCATTACTGAAAATTCCATTTCAAGGCGCCAATTTTTACGTGCGCAACAACTCCGCGGTCCGTGTGAGACACTAAGTTCTTTGCATTGCAGGTGCAAATCCGATCCACATCAACATACTGATAACGCGACCAAAATACCTCCACCAATCAGGCTTCTTCACAAGACCTAAGAATGCCGGAAGCTGTGTTTTGTGATCCAACAACTGCGATACCAGCGTCTCGCTGACCCCAACATATGTGCAGGGAGAGAGCGCCATTTTTCCAATAGTCCATTCTCTGATATGATCTGGCGTCACCTTCTCAAGTTGGACCAAATCGACACCCTTTTTCAAATCGTAGAACCACCAAAACCGCTCATCGACCGGAATACCATCGCTTTCTTCCTGCGACGCCAATTTCTTGAGCGATGCAATGTGGTTGGCGCGATCAACGCCACATGGTAGCGCTTCAACAACCTCAAGCGGAATCAGATTTTCAATCTCTCTGCAAGGAATGAAATCCACCCACGCTAAGAGCCAACCAACGTCACTGACCGCTCGCCTATAGCTTAGGATCTTAGCTGGAACGCCCTGCTTAGGCAGCTTACAATCCGAGTCGCTCACAAGTACGCAAATCCTTTGCTCTTCTGCTAACTTCAACAACACGTGCTTACTACGTTCCCCACCTCCGTGCCGAACATCCAGCGACACTTGAGGAGCGCCAATCTTGCTTCTGCAGGCTCGTGCTAATGCGACATACAATTTTCCATCAGCCTCTTGATCCTCAACGACGAATGCAGCTTGATCAAAAAAATAGGTACCCTGAACGTCATCGAGGCCTACAACCACAGCGTTGGCGACTATAGTCGCACCTCCCCTATGGCCAACTTGTATCGATACAAACTTCTCGGCCGCTTTGAGCAAGCCTGCGGTGGTGGTGAATTCACCAGCGAGACGTGCAAGCGTCGCGTGGTCCCGAGGATTGAGCGCTATGTTCGCCAGGAGCCAAGAAGAGGTTTCCCTTGGAATAATGCCGAAATGGTGGCCCTTACGATGGGCAATGAGTAACTCTGTAATTGCGTGACTGAGTTTGTCCAGATCAGCGTTGGAGAGCTCTGACTCGGTCCCCCTAAATTCGATAATCATGTCAAACCTCTGGCTGGAAAAAGCCAAAGGGCCAGTTCTGAAGAACCCCATGCTCGTCGAACGGTGATATTCTTACGGTAGTTACGGCCTGCTCTTTGTCATCCTCAAAAACTAAGACCTGCACGTCCCCATGTGGGACAACTCCGTCCGCAACCAACTGCCCCAGTCGGTTCACCAAGGCCTCGCTGTGCGTTTCTACGAT
Source organism: Shinella sp. (assembly GCF_052438155.1). Lineage (NCBI taxonomy): Bacteria > Pseudomonadati > Pseudomonadota > Alphaproteobacteria > Hyphomicrobiales > Rhizobiaceae > Shinella > Shinella sp. The sequence continues at coordinate 66,702 of NZ_JBQVPI010000022.1, forward strand.
AAACTTTATTCGGGCATCATCCGGGGTATCGGCATTACGCTCGCCGACGATTGCATCCGCTAGGAGTGCTTGATGCGCCGGGTGCAAATGAAGTTCCGGCTGCTCGATGACAATGGTAGCCCCGTCCGACTGCTGAGATGGGAATACTTGCGTACCCTTGCCACGAGAGGCCCACCAAATCTGACCGAGAACAGGAAGAACTTGAGATATTCCGTAACCATTATCCACGATATTGCTCGTGTCAGCGCCGAATTTTAAAAGAATACTAATGTGTCCGGATTCACTTCTAACATCCACCCCGTAACCGAACTGTCTTTGCACCCAGTCCGAAAAATCATCGCGCTGATGCTGCCGCAGTGAATTCAAGAACATTGGAAAATTCTTGCCATCCGGATCAATTTCCGAGACGGAAAGATCTTGGTATCGATAGTAACGTTCACTGCGCGCCCTGACCGGACCGATATATAACGACTTTGACAACAAATCTCGCAGTTCACCAAATACAGACGGGAGCAACCTTAAAAAGGCTGCGGTTTCATATATTTGGAATAATATTTCCCGCAAATGATTGCTATTTTTCCCCCGAACATCTGATAATAGCTTTCGGAAACTCCCTTGACCTACATTTTTCTCCAATGCCTGGATGTTATCATTGGTAAATGCATCCATATCAAGCAGCTGGCTGACAAAAATATTCACTTTACTGTTTCCGATTCTCTTATCTATATGCCCCCTGATGTGCTTTTGGATGAGGCTAGAAGCCCAGTTTGTTTCATTATACCAAAAATAGCGCTCAGCTCCCTCGGCCTTGACGCGAACTACTAGCTCTGGGAAAAGTGAACCCAGTGCAAACCTTACATCTACACCGCCGAATAAGTGGAAGACGTCCCTATCGTTTAACTTGATTGCTGATAGTTCGCCGCCATGCCCGATACTTACATCGAACCGGCACCCTCCATCATCAAAAGCGAGGGAAAATCCCTCAAGCATAGTTTTGTTAGCTTCGCCAGATATTACTAAATCTATATCGACTTTTTTCTTAATTCTGTTTTTTCTTCGCACCCATGTCGGCTCTATAACGAAACTGTTACTACTAGTTGCGTATATCTGATCCAGGCCAAAAGAAAGCGTTATCTTTTCCTGCTCATCTCCACCGGAAACAACGGAAGAATACTGGCCAAAATCAACGAGGTCACCATACCAGAGAATCGGTGAGCTAGTGCGGGTGTTGATTGATTGCCGTATTAGAGGAAAAGTTCTGAGGAATGTGCTTTTCCCGCTGCTATTTCGTCCGACTAATACCGTGATAGGCTTCAGTTCAATCGGAGGCACATCTTTGAGACGCCGCATATTTTTTACGCCGAAACGAAACATCTGACGTTGACCCTCCCCGCTTTGGAGCTCAACCTTAAGATGGGCTGCGTCAGCATTGCGAGTCATTTTTTTCCCCGCCGAGGATCAAGGCGCATTTTTGCACTGCCGTCAGCAACGGTTCTTGTAGCGGCATGCCAAAGCCCGCTTTCACTGAATGAAGCCACGCTCTACCGGCGGGATGCAGAATGGATCTTTCCCTGCATTGAACTCTCGCAGGTAGGCAGCGCACATCCGTTTGATGAGACGGTGCTCCCATGGCTCCAGCGCTAGACGCGAAGCGCCGGCGAAAGCCACCAGCTCTTGCCAGTCCGGCGTCGTAAGCCCCATGCCCGCGCTACGGATCGGCCCGAGCTGCTGCATGATGTCCAAGAGGTATTCGCCGCCATCCAGTTCGACCAGCGGCAGCGGCCGGCCGGCGTCAATGAAACGCTGCCCACGGGAAACACTCTCGTTCTTGATGGTCGATGCCAGCCAGCCCAGTTGCTCAGCGGCAAGGACTAGCTGGCGTTCCCTTCCCCCAGGATCGCGGCCCGATCCGACGCGAAGGCGCGCACCTGTTCAAGGAAAGTGGCTTGCCCGCGCGAGCCGGTGACAACCTGGAGGTTGAGGAACCATTCGACATCATCGGGCGCGTTGGCCGGCTTGGCGCCGCGGTTGACGTGCTCGAACCCGACGATCAGCGGGGCGATCTCTCGGACGCTCTGCTCGTGGATCTTCGACAGCGTCTGCGGGTCGGATTCCTTCTTCTCGTCCATTCGCGCGCGCTGGCTGGCGAGGATGGCGTTCTGACCCGTCGCGCCCTCAATGCCGAGGACGAGAACGTGGCACGGCTTCTCGTCGTCATAGAGAAGCTTGCCCGTGCCGGGATGCTTGAGGTGGAGCGCACGCGGCGTCTCGGATGCCTTGCGGCTATCAAACTGACCAAAGTCCATGGTTCACCTCAAGGTGCTTCAGCGATGACGCTGTCGTAGTTGGCGCGGATGCTGAACGTGAAGCCGGCATAGCTCGTCGTCGAGCGCTCGTTCCGCTGCCAATCGTAGGCGATACCAGTGATGTATTCGACCTCGCCCGAAGCATCCGGCTCTACGATCTTGAAGCTGTAGAGCTTGTGTTCGCCCTCCTGAGCTGCAGCCTTCACCGCCGTCTGGCCAGCGTCACCCTTGATTTCGCGCAATGCGATAGCGGTGACGGAACCGGACTTGGCACCCTTGGCGCCCATGATCCAACCCGATTCGAGATCCGGCACGTCGATGATGTTGTTTGTGCCACCCACCGGGCCGATCGACACCACGCCATTGATCTTAATCGGGGAGGTTGTGAACAGGGTCTCGTATGCGGCTTCGGTAAACGCCGTCGGCGCACCTGCTTTCATGTAGATGGTATGGCCGATGTCAGAAGTGGACATGCCTCGATCCTTTCAAGGGTTTAGGATGCTTCGTAGTCGACGATGACGGGCGTCCGCCAATCAGCGTCTTGGGGATAGCCCTCGCGGATGTCGGCGGGCTTCATGATGACGATCTCGCCGCCAGTGACGGGGATGCGGCGGCCCATGAGGAAGAGCGCGGCGAACTGGTCGGCCTTTTGATTGGCGGTCTTGGTGGAAGTGCCGAGGGCAACAACCACTGAGGCGATCACCTGACCGCGCGAGATGGTCAGCTCACCGTTGAGCGTCTCGTCCCGGCGCGCGACCCGCACGATCTGAACGCCGATGTAGGGCTTTGCGCCGTTGAAGTGGATGTTGGGGTAGGCGATAGGCCAAGACAGCCCTGCCCCGTCGATCGCGGCCTTGAGAGCCACTTCGATGTCAGCTTCCAGAATGGCCATCACTTAACCCTTGCTGCCCACTTGGCGACGAACTGAGGCCACTGCGCCGCTGCGGCGCCGACGAAGTGATTGCCTGGCTGCTCATAGGTGCGGCCAAGGCTATCCGTTCCGAAGAAGCCGAGTTCCATGCGACGCGCATACGGCGCGGTCCAGGCGAACTGTGCAATATCGCCTATTTCAAGCTGGCTCAGCGTAACGATGTAGCCGCCGGCCGATGGTGCTCCGAAGGAACCATTGAGCCCCGAGGCCAGGCTGTTCCGCAGATTGCCGGTATCGACCGGCATACGCCCGCCGCGCGCCTTGGGCTGCTGCGCCGTCTCGATAACGTCTTGCACGGCTTCAGAGAATACATCGCGCATCTGCGCCTTGGTCTTGTCGCGGAAGGCGTTGACCGAGGCGGTGAACGATTTCTGAGCCATGGCCTACCTGATGTAGCGAATGCGGATTTGCTCAAAGCAACGGCACTGGACCAGCTCGTCCGCCGGAGCGCCGAGGCTGGCATCGCCGGGGAACATCATGCGCGCGCCCGTGACGGGCGAAACGAACGGCGCCGACAACCCAGTTACCTTCTGGCCATGCATCGCGAGATGGGAAAGCCGGGTGCGATCGTCGCCTGTAGCGTCCCAACTGCGCTCGATCTGGTCTTCGGACACTCTGCCAGTCTCGATCAACTGAACAAATCCCTCATGCCGGCCGGCACGCTTCGCCGTGATGCTCTCGTTCCGGGCTATCGTCTTTGCCCGGAGCTGAAGGTTTCGGTCCCGCAGCTGGCGCATGATCTTGCCGAGATCGTCGGCGTTGACGGGACGACTTGCCTCGATCGCCCTTCGCACGGCGCGGTCAAACCGACGGTCGCGCGTTTTGAGGGCGAGATAGTCCCTCATCTTCGCCGGATCGCCTGATAGAAGCTTTGCTTCAGTGTTGAGCATCAATTCGACCTGGCGGGAGTTCAGACCGATGATTCCGCCTTCCCTTTTGCCCGTGATGCGGTTTTTCACCCCTATGAGGCTTCGTGCGATCTGGTCGGGCGTCTTGTTCTGCTCAAGGCCGGAAAGGATCTGCTGGCGAGTAGCGAGCCGCATATCCTCCACCATGCCCGTCGGGCCGGTGATCAGTCTTCCGATGTGCTCCCTGCCCCAGGCTTCGGCGCGAAAGTGGCGGCCATCAAATCCGAAAACCGCTGCTCCACCAGAAAAGGGTCGGGTATCCGCGGAAGCGAGGCCAACGCCAACACTCCTCCCCGGTAGTAGGCTTCCATGATCGCCCTATCGAGCGGCTGGAAGAATACCGGGTCAAGTCTCAGCGCAAGGATCGCAGCTTCGACATTGCCGGCCTGTAGATGGGCGGTGATCGTGCTCAACTGGGCCTGAGACGTGATCCGATCGATTGCCTCCAGAAAGGCTTTCCGGATCTCGGGCTCAAGCTCGTCGAGGAGCGCCTGAACATCAGAAGGTAGGGCCACGGGCTGTCCTATGCTGCGATGATGACTTCATAGAACACCGTGAGGCCTGCTGGCGAGAGCGGCCGCACAATCTTCATGGCATGTTTCTGACCGGCAATGGTGAGTTCGTCGGCGGTAGTCAGGTTTTCCGGCAGGCCGGCGACGGAGATGTAGGCCATCTTGTCGTCCGCCTGGATCACTGTGCCGTCCACCTTGGATAGGTCGATGTTCATCACCGCCAGCATGCAGGGATAGTCCGTCGGCGTGAGTACCGGGTCATACGCTGGCCCGGACTGCACGACGCGCGTCACTGTGCCAGCCTGGCCGAACTTGGTGATGAGGCGCTGCGCAGTGGCCTGCAGGCGGGTGTAGAGCGGGTTTACCATTTTGCCTCGCCGCCCTTTCCTTTTGTATTCAACGCCATAGTTACGCCTTCACGGTGCAATTCAGCACCGGCTTAAGGAGTTGGGGCATTGGCTACATCTGTTCTCATCAGCATTCTGATCACCTTCCTGGTAATCGTGCTGGTTCTCTATCTCATCGGCCGCCTGCCGCTCGATGGACGCGCAAAGCAGATCGCTCAGGTGGTCGTCATCATCATCGGCATTATCGCGCTGCTGAAATACATCGCAGTATTTTAAACGACGGCAATGCCCGGGAGGATCGGGCATAGGAAGGGCCACAACATCCCCTCTATGACAGTCACGACGGGCGTTGCCATGGCGATCATGTCCGCAACGCTCGTCGACGATGACGCGGCGTATTCGACCTCAAGCTGGCCGACCTTCTCGCGCTTCACTGTGGAGGAGCCCGTGACCACCGGCGAAAGGCTGCCGGGATTGGTGAGTTCGAGGAAAGCGGCCTCATAGGAAGCGTTGAGGATGGCCACCGGGATCTCACCGGTCGGGATTGCCTGACCGTAGTAGGTGGAGGCGCCGGTCCGCCCCCAAGCACGTTCCTGCGAATAGCCGCCGGTTCGGTTGCCTGAAAAGTACCGCTCGTACCGATCGATCACCAGAGAGCCGCGCTGCATAGCCGCGTCTTTCTGGGCATCGGTCGTGCCATCGGGGAAGACATAGCCGGCCGCGGTCGCGTAGGTCGTGAAATCCGCTCTCGTTCCGTATCCGGCCATGTCTCTCTCCTTGGGTGTTCACCCGGCAGTTGCCCGCCGGGCAAGTTATCAGGGCTGGGTCGCCAGTTCTTCGAGGGCCGAGATGATCTCGTCCTTCTTCGCCGGCGTCTTGTCGCCGAGGAGCTTCGTGGCCGCCGACTTGAAGGTCATGAACTGGACCGTCGGGTCATTGGCCATTGCAAGGACCTCCTGTGCCGTCTTGGGCTGGTCGGAACTCTCGGGCGCCGCCTTGCTGGCCCGCTCCCCCTCAACGGTGAGGTGGCCAGTGTCCACCCACGCCTTGACGACGGGGTGGTCCTCGACCTCTGCCCAATCTGTCGCCTCAACTTCGAGAGAAGCACCGGCTTCGATGACGGGGCCGCCGGGGATGCCGAAGCCGCCAGGACGGGTATTCTTGATCGTGAGCTTGCTCATCAGCGTTCTCCTCAAATCCCGTCAAGGTAGCGAGCGGCACCCGGCCGGCGCCACTCGACGCCGCCGAAGCGGAAGATTCCCGGAACCTCGTACTTGAGCAGCCGCTGTTCAGCCTGCAGCCAGCGCAGCGGCATGGGGATGTGGACCTTCACGACATCCGGCGTGCGGCGGTAGGCGAGCATGCGCTGGGTGTTGCCGGCGCCGGCCGTCTCCAGGCCGAAGACGGCGCGGATCTTGAGCGGCTGACCGGTGCGGATTGTGTAGATGTTGACGCGCTGGATGTGTTCCAGAATCGTCGTGGTCTGGGTCGCGTCGAGGCGCCGGGTAGCGATGTAGGCGTAACGATCCTGGCTGAGCAGCAAGGTGTCGGCCTGCTCGATGCCATTGGAGGCGGTGAAGACGACGCCGAGCACGTCGTTCACATCCTTCACGATCTCATCGACCGTCTTCGTCGGCCAGGTTGCCGTACCACCGACACCATTGGGAGCCGTGAGTGCGGTAACCGACGTGGAGTTCAACAGACCGGTCAGGCCCAGCTTTGAACGGCCGAGGAAGCAGAGGTTGTCGACGAACTGCTCATACTTCCGGCGAGCCGCATCAGCGCGGGTGCCATCCAGGCGAATGCCGTATGCCTGTGCGTGGGCAAGCTCCTGAAGATTGTAGCGATAGCCGATACCCGCCATGTAGACCCGGCTGTCGCCCTTATCGAGCTTGAAGTCGACGAACGGGATGTCATCGCCGTCCGGCGCGAATTCTCGGGCCTGGCCGACATCATCGCCCATCGAGAAGAAGTCGATATGTGTCGTCCAGTCGGGCGCCGAGTTGTCGACCGGAACCAGTTCCCGGTACTGAAAGTCCGGATACTGGCGGGCGTAGATACCCGGCTCGATGTAGTTCTGCGCGGTGCGCAGGAAGTTGAGCGCCAGAGCGGGCGCGTCGGTAGTGAACATGCTCGTTCTCCTTTACTTGGTGACGCCAAGGCGGAGACGTGCGAGCTGGTTCGTGGTGCTCGTGACGCTTGCCCATTCGGCATTTTCGATGAGTTGGTTCGCCGACGAGTTCGAGACGTTGGTGAACGTGCCCGTCGGGGTCATGTAGACCGGATCGCCCTGTGCAACGGCGACGAGTGCCGTGACCCAGATCGAGCCATTCTTCATCACACTGATCTGGTCATACGGTTTGTAGACCTCGCCGTTGGCGAAAGGCAGTGTTCGGTCAACGACGGCCACGCCGGCAAACTTGCCGATCGCCGCCGGGAGAGCGACCGTGTCTTCGGCGGTGGCGTAGATAACGCCGCGGCCAAAAGGAACGTCGCTGGAAGCCGCACCAACGATCATCGAGGTGATGAAGTGCGGCTCAGTGGTCGCGATCATGCCGGGATAGCCGGCCGGCGTGTCGCGGGAGTAGGAAACGGTCGGAAAAGCCATTACGCGGACTCCTTCTGGTTGCCCTGCCAGGCCATGCGGTCACGCTGGAGCATGGCTTCGTAGGCCTTGTTGGCATCGGTGAGGTTGGCTGGGCTCGTGATGCCGTCGGATACGACACGCGCGAACGGATCCGGGTTCTTTTTCGCCTCTTCGGCGAGGATGTCGAAGCGAGCGTCGATATAGGCGTCGGGCTTGCCGGCGACGGCAGCATCGCCGAGCTTAGCAATTACGACCGCCTTGCGGATGGCGCTGTCGGCCAGGCCTTCAGTCTTGACGTCGTTGGCGATCGACTTGGCCACGGTGATGAGGTCCGCGCGGGCCTGCACCTTGGCGTCGAGAGCTTTTTCGTCGAGCACCTTGGCCTTGAGAGCGTCGATCTCGGCGTCCTTCTTGGCGAGGTCGGCGTCCTTGGCGGCGATTGCCGTCTGGTGAGCCGTTTCGGTGGCGGTGATCTTGGAGACCGCATCGGCAAGCCGCGACTGCAGCGTGGCGATGACGGTGGCGCCCTGGTCGGTCACCTCGACCGGGATTCCATCGACGGTAACCGTCTTCAGGTTCATGATCTTGTCCTCTTCCGGTTTCTGATCATTGGTTACAGGGCATGCGCCCCACGACCTCACACCGTCACCGATGCGAGCTTTGGAACCGGCACGAGCGCGGTCCACAATTGCGAGATGGTTGATCTTGATGTTCGTCTGGGTGGCGTTGAACGCCTCGCCGTCCGGCGTCACGCCGTCGGCGAATACCAGTTCGCAGGTATAGCCGGCGGAGAGTTCGCGCTTGCCAGTCTCCACGGCTTGGATGGCGGCCGCGTCCTTCAGGATCAGAGGGAGGTGAACCCACTCGCCATCCTTCTTGGCTGCGGTGCTGACCTCGCCGACGGCGAGAGCTTTCCAGTTGTCGGCGGTGACAGCCTCTGCCGGATGATCCATTGTCACAGGCGCGTGCGTGAAGCTCTGGAGGCTGGCATCGGCGAAGACCTGATCCGCGGGGCGGTAGACGCGCACCACGGACATGTCCGGCTTGCCGACCTCGGAGCCCGCATAAAGCTGGATGCCGGTGCGAACCGAGCGCGCTTCGGCAATCAGATAGCCGTCTTCAGTCCGGCGCGCTCCCGCGACGGTTACAGCGTCGATGAATTGCATTATGACCTCATCTTTGAGACATGCGTCTCGCTACGGCAGGAATTGAGGCAGCGATGAGTTTGATCCGAGTACCGCTTGAAGGGCCATTGGAGGAGGAGCTCGAGCTTCTCCTCGCCCAGATTGGTCCCGATGGCTATGTGATCAAGCACATGGTTTCCCTGGTGGACGGGAAGCTGAAAGTGGAGGTTCGCGCGAACGAACATCCACCTCCGCATTTTCACGTTGTCTATGACGGCGAGGACGCCAGCTTCTCGATATTGACCGGGGAACGGTTGCCTAATGTCTATGGGCTAGAGCGCTACGAGAAAATGATCCATCTTTGGTGGAAACAGAACCAAGGAAAGATCATTTCAAAGTGGAATGATTGTCGCCCTACTGGGTGTCCGGTGGGTCCGGTAAGGCTCCCTTAATTTCTTCAAAGATTTCCGGCCCGAGTTCTATCTTGCCACGGAACGGCTCGACTGTATTCAGTTCAGGCCCTCCGGCCGCATAGCTGATTGTAACGTGCGGCTGGTAGTCTTCGCGGTCAGAGGATGCGCCGTTTCGCTTCATGTCCTCATGCCGCCATGACAATGCGCTCGAGGCGAACGAAAGAACCTTGGCTTCACCGTTCTCCCCGAACGCTTCCATCAAGCGCGGGCCGCCGGCCGGGATGGTCAAACCGCCCTTGCCGTTGTCCGACCAGTTGTCGCCCATCTTCATCCAGTCAACCGGGGTGCGGCTGTAGGTGATGGTGACGTGCAGGTCTGGCACGATGCCTGTAAACCCCTGCGCTTTCGCCCATGCGATGATTTCGTCAGCGTTCAGGACGTCGCGGCGGACGTAGAGCGTGCGCGGCGCGGCGTCGGCCGTCTGCTGAGGTGGTTGCTTGGCGACCTGCGCTGCGGCAGCAGCGGCAAGCTCTTCTTCTGAAGGCTCTTGCTCGCTCAGCTTGCCGTATTCCTCGATCGCAGCGTCGAGACCCGGCAGAACGCCATCCTCGACTAGCCGATTGACGAGAGCGTCGGACACGGCCTCGCGCGGAATGATCTCCTGCCCGGTCGTCGTGCCCACCAGCTGGCGGGCGGCGTCGGCCGTGATCTTGAAGATGTCGGCCCGCTCCTTCTCGCTCATCTGCTCCAGGGGCGCCCATCGGTAGTGCACATCAGGGTCGCGGACGTCGGCCGATCGCTCGAGACATTCGTCGAGCCGCACCATGGCCGGCTGGAGTTCCAGCTCCTGCATCGACTGGATGCGGTCATGGTAGTTTTTCATGTCCGAGGTGCCGGTCGAATTCATACCCGCCGGCGACTGCCCCAGAAGGCGCGTAACCGGGATATCGGCAGCACCGGAGACGATTTGCATGAAGGCCATGAGGATGTCGGTCAGCCCGCCGAGTTGAGCGCTCTTGCTCTCGTATTCCTCTTCCTTGTCGAGGAGCAGCGTGCCGTTGATGCCCTTCGACATGTTGGCAAGGGTGTATCATTCAATGATTTTAGAGCGATACACCTCGTTGTTCAACGATGCCATGAAGTCGGGAATGCGGATAATGTCGATCTTCGCCTCGAACACCAGGGAGGCGATGTTGCCGGCCGTGCTGTCCGCGTTCTTGATGGCATCTAGCGTCGATTGAAGGACGCTGTCGCCCCAACCCTGCCAAGGATTGGTTGTGATCTCGTCGTCAGCCGGCATGGCGCCGGAGAACAGCACCAGGCGCGACGGGTGGATTGTGATCTGCAGGCCGTTGTTGCCTTTGAGCTGATAGTCCTTCGGCTTGCCGTACCATTCCGATTCCGGGTCTCGATCAATCTCGCCGGCCGTAAGCTGGCGCCGGGAGACGACATTCAGGAACCGGAGACCGGACTTCCCGAGGCGCTCGACATCAAGGGGCTTGGCCGGATCAGCATCACCCGTCCCGATGTAGAGTGCTGCGCCACCAAAAAGGCGGGCCTTTTTCATGGCCTCCAGCACCTTGCCGCGCACGTTCAGCCGCTTCTCTTCTTCCTCGATAGCCTCGATCTGCGGCTTCTTCGCCTGCCAGTCGCGCCACTTGCGACAGGCGTCGAGCGCGGGAATGTCGACGATCTTCCGCGGAAGCCATGCTGTGCTGTAGGCGGCGATCAGCTGCTCGTCGGTCATCACCGTGTGGGCGTAGAACGTCGTAGCCGCCTTATCTCGCTCGGTGCCCATGCGGGACACCAAGCTGGTCAGGCTGTCGCGAAACAGCGCGATAACATTTGCCATTGTCGGGCCTTCCGCTCGGAACGTCTGAGCTGGTTCGAGTGTTTAGGCATACCTGTTGCTAAAGACGCCGAACGCGAAACGTCTTGGCGACCGGCGACCCGCACACCCACCTTCGAAAGGTATCGGCATGACCGACGAACACGAATTCGCTGACAAATTCTGGAAATCAATCCGCTCAGATATGACCGCGATGGTTGGGACCGAGGACGTCCATCCCAAGCCCCTCACCGCTCAGTTCGACGGCGACCGCAGGTCGATTTTCTTCTTCACCGCAAAAGGCACCGAACTGGCCGACAGCGCGACCTCTCCCGTTGCTGCGACACTTGTCTATTCGTCTAAGGGACACGACATTTTCGCTACCGTGCAGGGCACCCTCGAAATCGACAATGACCCTGCACTCATCGACCGCCTGTGGAACCGCTTTGTGGAGGCGTGGTTCGAGGAGGGCAAGGATGACCCGAAGCTTTGCCTACTACGTTTTGAGCCCGCCGATGCAGAGATCTGGAAAGACGCATCCAGCATCGTCGCAGGCCTGAAAATGTTTCTAGGGATGGGTGACCCGAAAGAGGACTACAAGGACAGCGTTGCCACCGTAAAGCTGTAGTGGCAAAACGTCGGGGCCGGCGCTGTCGGCCCCCTAAATGTTCGCCAGAGTAAAGGTGCTCGCGTTTAGGAGAGCGTTGAATGCCCGGCTCGTGCTGTCGGCGTCGTCATCGTGCTTCGCCTCGGGGAAGCTCTCGAGGGCCGAGAACCACGCGTTGTTCCACGGCGCCCGTAGGACGAGGACGTTCCCCGCCTCGGCCTGCGCCGAAAACGGTGAGAACCGCGTGACTTTGTCGCCCGATTCCGGTGTGGCGCGGACGTTGTAGCCGGAGAGCATCTTCGTCAGGCTTGTGACCTGCGACTTACCCGCCTGCCCAGGATCTTGAGGAAGCGATATCTGCGTCTCTTGGCCGTCCTGCGCGGCCGTGTTCTTGATCAGCGCCTCAACGCCGCTTGGCGAGAGGAAATCGGTGACGTGGTGAGCCACGATGTACCGACCATCCGGCAGCTTGCCGATCTTCGTTCCCGCCGTAGCGTCCGGGTCATTCCCTTCCACCTTCGGCGTGGAGGCCAAGTCCCAGCCCCGCATCCAGCGCGCGCCGGCCGGGATCGCGTCGACCACCTCGCACCAGCCACGCTGGAACAGCAGCCCAGCCGCGGGCCTGATTTTCCAGTTGCCACCAAGGAGGCGTTCCCGCTCGACCGTCGGCTGCGCCATGAGATTGGCGAGATAGCCAGGGTCGGCAGCCACGAGCAGAGCGTTATCGCTGAGCTTGGCGGGGATGAAAGTGACCGACTTCGGCGGGATGGGCTCGCCGTTGAGCGGGTTGACGTGGTGTGCAAGCTCCTCGGGGCTGTCGGCCCAAACGATGGAATCCCCGATGCGGATGAACCAGCGGAGGACGCCGGCACGCTCCGGGATCGAAAATCCGGTCTCCTGATCGATCCACCAGGCTATGAACTCAGCGACCCAGCTATCCGCATCGGGGTTGCAGGTCGCCCGAACGTAAGGTCGAACGCCGCACATCGAGCGGTTTCGGCTGAGCATGTACCAGAACTGCTTGGCGCTGAAATGCGTCAGCTCGTCGAAGCAGATGAGCGGGATCTGTGACCCCTGCCAGTTATAGATCGTCTTCTCGTGTTCAAGGTGGGCGAATGCTACACCTGCCCCAGAAGGAAACGTCCAGCTCAGATCCGGCGCCGATCGCGGGTTCGCGCTCAGGTGCGGATAGAGCTTCTCGCTTTCATCCCATAGGCCGCCCTCGTTGCGGACCTGCGTCAGGTTCCGCCGAAAGAAGACCGCGCCGAACGCCGGATTACCGACATGACGTAGCGGCTCCATGAGAAGGGCCCATGTCTTCCCGCCGCCCGCCGCCCCGCCATAGATCGCGATATCCGCCGGCGAAGAAAGAAAGGTCGTCTGTGGCCCTGGTTGCGGCCGGATGACCGTCTGGGCTGCCGCGCCCTTCTCATCCCCTGCCATTATCGGGCAACTGGAAGATCGTCACCGGAGATACTGGCACCGGCAGATCCTTTCCGTCCTTCCCTGTCAGCTCGCGCCGATTGGTGTAGCTGCCACCAACCTCCTCGGCCGCCTGCTTGAGCAGCGACGAGGCGAGCACCATGTTGCCTTGCGTCTCTGCCTTCTCGGCCATGCGCTGGAGAGCACGTAGGCGAACGGCGCGGTGGCTGATGGCGATCGAGGCGGTGTCCTCAAGGAAGGTCTTGCGCGTCTCTTCGAACAGCAGCCGCCACTTCTCCGCAAGGTTACTTCCCGCCTTCTTAGTGGGGTCGTACCCTTCAACGGATTGGCGCGTGATTGTAGCGCCGAATTCCTTCCTGACTGCTTCGACGACAATCGACGGCGTGTCGAAACAAGCGAGGCTTTGGACGATGAATGTTTTGACCCCTTCCTTCAGTGTACCCTTGGCCATTTGTCTGTCAGGCTCCGGTCAGGTCGACTCAGCTTATCAAAGGCGAAGCAGATGGAACTGCACCCGGTGATGAACAACACAAAATGGGACGAACTCCGGCTCGCAATGTACGGGCTGGGGTCATTAACCTATTTTCGAGCCAAAGATATGAATGGGTACTACTCCCCGCCGGACGCAGAGTGGTTCCATCACTTTCGCACTGGGGGATATGAAACCATGGTCTACGTCGACATCATCGCGAAAGACGCTACGCATCGTGAGGCAATCAGAGCCGCCCTCAAACGAGTGCATGTGCCCGGCGACGAAACAGAACTCGGCTTTCGGGTATTCGGCTATACCGAGCGGGGCCAGGCGGTGGACTATATCTAGGCTCACGCGACCCCGAGTTGGCAGGTGCCACATGCATGCTCGATGTGAGCGCGGGCGACCTCTGGCGGTCGGCTGGCGGCTTCGATGAGTTCGCGCACACCGGCGGCGTCTGCCCCATAGCGACGAACCACACCGATGAACTGCTCTACGTCATGCCCGCGAATGGTGAAGACCGGACGGCCGGTCATGCTGTTGAACTTCGGGGCGCCGAATGAATCGACGTCTTGGGCGGCGTGATAAAGCTCGTGCTCGACCAGCGCCATGAACTCGGCATCGCCACAGGCGGCGCAGTAGTTGGCATCAAGCGTGATGATGAAATCCGGGACGAAGCCGAACCATTCCGTGATTTGCTGCTCGACGCGGGCCTTTGCCCACTTGCCCATTGCGCCCTGTGGAGTTCCGGTCTCACACTGCCCTATGATGCGCTTGCCCTTGCGGGTGTTTTCGACCGCGGCCCAGAGATAGCCAATGTGAGCGTCTGCCAAGTGGGCGTGCTCGGGGTTAGCTACCGGCGAGGCCTCATCCAGAAACGTGACCTGCACCCACTCCGGCATGTCGAGCGCGGGCGTGAAAGCCAAACCATCTACCCCGAACATGCTTTCTGGAGGTTGTGGGCGCTCAATCATTGCTTGCTTTCCATCGCAATGCGCGCAACTCTTTGGCAACCACGACAAGGAAGCGAACGAGATGCCATCCACCTTACAGGCGCAGAGAGACAACTTTCAGGCCAAAATCGATAACGCTAAAAAACACCTCGCCTTCAATGAAGACAATGATGTCAGGTTCTGGCGCGTTGAAGGGAGTGGCCCGCAGATCGACATCACGGAAGACATCAATGAGGATCACCGAAAGCTGATCGAGAGTTTCGGCGCGTTGGTCAAAGCCATTGACGAAATGATCGCGGCCGGCCGTTAAAACCCCTGCCTCTACCCTCCACCGAGGATACAGAGAGAAGCATCTGAGGAGGGCGTATGATCGCCCAGCTAGAAAACTGGTACACCTGCGAGATTTCGTCCGGCGTAGACGTCAATCTTCCGGGCATTTACGAGTGGAAGATCGAAGGCGTCGGCAGCTACATCGGGCGCTACACTCGGCGGTCTCGACCATTCAAAGAATACGAGCGGAACGTCCTCAAGCTATTAAACGGCAGACCCTATCGCCCGGCAAAGCCTGACAAGTTTCGAGCTATCCACCGCGCCCTCTTCGCAGCTCATACCGAGGGGCGCCACATCACCTTGATTATTCTCGAGAACTGCGCGCCAAGCGAACTGAATGAACGCGAAGCGGTTCACATAATAGACCGAGGTGTTTTGAACGGCCCTATCACGCGGGTTTTGAGAATCCGGACCTGAGCCCGGCTCTCGTTTCAGGCATGCGGGGGTTAGGAGATACTTCGGCCTGGCGGGTGATGCGGATCGGGTTTGGAAGCCACTGCGGCGCAGAGAAATCCGAGAACGAACCCACTGACCCACACGAGAGCGATGGAGGCGACCAATGCTGAAGAGAGGGTCATGCTGGTTCCTTTCTGCTGGGGATGGCCTCGTGGAACTATCCCGGGATATGGAGGTTATGGCCAATCTGAACTCACACGGGAGATCGAAATGATAAACCGCACCGCCAGCATTGTTGCCGCGGCTGCCTTCGCTTGCCTTACCCTTGCTGGCTGCGTCGGTTCCAGCGGCGGATACGGCAACAGCTACAGCGGCGGGGTGATTTATGGTCAGTACGACGGGTATGATCGGTATGATCGGCCTCATTACCGAGATCGCGTCCACCGGGATCGCAGGGACCGCCGCGACCGCGACCGGAACTACGTGAGGCCTCGTGACCGAGCGGCAGACCGCGACCGCCGCCAGGATAGGAACGACCGCCGCATCCGTGAACGTGTGGGCTGGTCGGACGGAGGCTCGGACGATATCCTGATAATCCGGCGTCCATAAGATCTTCGCACGCGCACTTGGCGAAAACCCGCCTCCGGGTGACAGACCGGGGCGGGCTCAACCACGCTATATTTCTAGCTGCTAACTTCTCGGGAACGGTCAAAGAACGGTTCACGAACTGACGGGTCGACTACGCCTTTTGGACAGTGAACAAAAGGCTCCAGCGATATCGCTAGCCACGGTCCTGACGCGCAGCGGCCCCACCCGTAGGCAGGGAGATTACTCAGCACGTCTGCACTCCCTTCCGCGCATTCCAAACTGTTGTCCCGACCAATGTTGGCGGAGAATAGAAGTCGTCGTCGATCCGTTGAAACTAAAAAGGAGTGCGCCATGCCCGCCTATATGATTAGCTACGACCCCCGGACGGCCAAGAACTATGATGCGCTGACCAAGCAGTTGAGCGAATGGAACTGTGTCCGGCCCTTGGAATCGTTGTGGTTCGGAAACCTGAATGGCGATGCCCTGACAATCCGCGAAATGCTCAGGGCACTGATCGGCGGTAATGACGGACTTTTCGTCTGTGAAATCAAACCTTCGAGCGATTGGGCGGGCGTGAAACTGCACGAAGCCGTCACTGCGTGGGTCCGCGCGAACATCGGGAAATAATCCCCCTACCTCGGCACTTCCCGACTATCAGCGCCCCGGTTTGGCTGCTGGCAATTGTGCATGCCGATCGGCCTCTAACAGGCGGGACGCAGCGGCTCCCCCTTTGATGGCTTTGGAATGGGAAAGACGGGGGACTCGAACCCCAACCTACCGCGATGCGGTCGCTCTATCCAGTGAGCTACGGGAGCCTGGTGTTCTGCGCAGTGATGACCCAAACAGGCACATGCCAAGGATTGCATTAACGACGTCAGCGGCAAGCAGTTGCGAGGCTCGGCTGCTACCCTACGATGCAAGCATGAGAAACGACGATCCGAATCAGATAGCTCGCCGTCGCACCCATTGGCTCGATCCCGCTCGGGAAGAGATCTTCATGTTCCTTATCGCGGGCGTAATTTCTTTCGCATGGTTGGCCTTCGCTCTAACAATGAATTACTGATCTGAATTTGTGATAATGCCTGTTTGTAATTGCTGGGGCCTCGCTGTCGTCTTGGTGCCAGCCGCTATCTTCGTTGCTTGGCGATGGCTCTAACCCCAACTAACCCGCAAGCCGGGCTTGAATGGTCGGGAAGGCTGGCCGTCCCGATTCTGTTACGCCGACAAGTAGAGCAAGGACGCATAGCCTGTAGTCCTTGCGGCATTCGGGGAATCAAAAAGCCGCCTCGGCGGGCGGCTGATTTGGCGACCGCTTTACGCAAATCACCACTATGAATTTTCTATACCAGTCTCGGGTTTCGAATGGAATAGTAAATCAAGCTCTTTTCCTGATATTACCGTGGTTTTCGTAGCCAAAATGAGTTGCCAGTGCCGTGAGGCTTTGCTTCAGGATTTCTATATAGGCACGCTGGAGGTTCTTGCTCTGGGTGAGGTCGGCGACAGCCCTACCCTCGCCGGCAACCTTTACCATGATGTCATAGCCGATGCCGAGAACGCGCCGGCAATCCGCCAGATCGATCCCGGCTTGGATTTGCCGATCGGACAATGCTGATCGCGGCCCGCCGCCGTCCACCGGTTCGCGGCTATAGTCAAACGATCCGGCGCCAGCACCCCCCAGCGCCTCCCAGATAAGGCGGAAGCGCTCGCCGGCCTTGGACTGCGCATCGTTGATCAGTTTGCGCTGCTCCAGTGTGACCAGCGCGCTTTCCCGCATGTTCACCGCTCCAAGTACGCGCTTCGGGTTCCACCGCTCGCCGTCGTGCGCCGGGTTGTGAAGCGGGTTGTCGATTTCTCTCAACTGGGGCTGAGCTTGCCGATGGCCGATATCTGCCAGGGTGATAGGTCCCAGCTTTGCCTTGCGTCCTCGTTTTGCCATCCTCAGCCCCTCGCCTTCTGCTTCTCGAAATTACGGCCAAAGCCGAGCTGCAGCCGGCGGGTCTTGCCGCACCAGTCGCACGTTGGGTCTTCGTTGCCGGGATTGTTGCCTGCCTTGCAGGCCTTGACGTATTTGGCCTTCCTAGTCTCGTACGAGCCACAGACGCAGCGAACGACCCAGTTGGTTCCGGTCTTGGAAATGACTTCGGCCGCAATCCCCAGGACGGTCAGCCGGCCAATCCTGACGCCCTTCAAATCGACAAACTGGGGTTGGCCGAGTTCCTGCGGCGTTGGCGCGCGGGTGGTGAGCGGGTCGGCGGAATGAACCTTGCCCGCCAACGTTGGCGACCATTCGAAGTGTTCGCCTCGGGACGCCACCCGGCCCGCGACCTTGTCGGCTGGCAGCAGCGGAGCGACGGACGCCATATCGACACGAGCGTATCCGGTCATGCCGTCCTCCGCTGATGCTCGATGACCGCCCGGCGCTTTCGCTCCATGAAATCGTTCGGCTGACCGTCGATCATCTCCTGGATCTTGCGGCAGGCGAACAGCACGGAGGTATGGTCTCTCCCGCCAAAGACGCGGCCGATATCGGGATAGGACATCTCGCGCCGGATCTTCGTCTTGATCTCCCACATAAGCAGGTGACGGATGAAGGAAATCGGCTGCGAACGGCTTGGGCCGAGGACATCCTGAAAATCGACGCCCAACTGGTTGCACCGATCGCGGACGTATTCCCGGCACGGTCTAGCGCCGATCATGACCTTCCAGACCTTCCAAGCCAGGACGTGCGCATCCTTGGGCCGCTTGTCGAGCTTCAGATGGTGCGTCCTAACTTCCACATCAGCCGGGGCCGGGATCACTGGCGCGGGCGTGGGTGGGCTGAATAGTCGCCGGCGAACCGCGGCGGCATCCGCCAACATCGCAGCAGCATTTGAGAACGTCTTGGCAGATACCTGGATGTTCATCGCTGGAAACTCCTTTCCGAACGCCGCAACTCCGCGGCAATGTATGCTTCACGGCTCGGGACCTTTGGCCCTGCCTTGGGAGGTTTCTCGGGGGGCTTGCTCTGGACGCGGGTCCACATTTGCTTGCGCAGGTACTTGGCCGCGGAGCAGATCACCGTGCGGCCTCCGCCCTTGGCTTGCTCGGCATAGGCGCTGGAAAGGCCCTTGGCGGCGGCCCGTTCCTCGTCGGGAAGCTCCGACCAAGCCCGGAAGGCGTCGTCGTGGTCGTCACTGGCCTGTGAAGGCCAGGACGAAATCCAAGAATCAAAATCCTTGCGCTCGCGCTCTTTCTTTTCGACTTCTGAACGGAGTGAAGAAGTATCTGTCTCTGCATCTGTATCTAGTGTTGCAGATGCGTTCGTTTGCGTTCGTTTGCGTTCGCGCCACTCTTTCGCGCGTTCGGCAGCGCCGTCCTCGCGCTTCGGCTGCCGCTTTTCCCAGCTGGAGAACCGGCCGCCGGCGATCATGCCCTTGTCTGTCATGGCCGCGACGATGGCTTCCACCTGCTCCGGCTCGCAACCATAGAAGTACGCTAGGCCTTCGGCGTCGTAGCCTTCGATGGATCCGCGATCAGAAGATTGAGACGCGCGGTCCATCAGCGCCCATGCCACCGCTACTGCGATGCCCGGAGCAACGCCGGCACGCTTGGCGATACCGAGCCACTTGGGATCAGTCGGGGCGCCATGCCATGAGCGGAACCAATCGTTCACGGCGCCACCTCGACCGGCTCAAGGATGACGACGCAATCAGCCTCGATATCCTCGGACCACGTCATGAACAGGCTGCGGCAATACCGATCGTCCTTGATGACGCCGTGCGCGACGAGGAAGTCGGAAAGCGACTTCTCCCGGTTCGCGATATCGCTGAGTGAGCTGACGACGGACTGGCGAAGCTGGATAGAGATGTTGTAAGGGCCGAGCGCCTGACGGTGGCTGGCCTTGATGAAGGTGCCGGCGAGCTTCTGCCAGGCTTTGTACTCAGCCGTCTTCGTCCGGCCTCCTGCCTTCTTGTTGGCAAAGAGACAGTTGACGGATGGAGGCATGGGGAGAGCGATGCGGATCATGCTGCCACCTCGCCCACCGATTGGAACTTCTCCGCGCCGGCCGGGGTTGGTTTCGACACAAGGAGACCAGCATGGCCATTGCCCCAATCGATCCCACGCCGAAGCAACCACCGGACATCATCCCGGATCTGCCGCCGGATTTGCCCGAGCCGCCCATCAAGGAGCCGGACCCAGACGTCCTTCCGGACGAATTGCCGAACCCTAATCCGGATGAAGGTGACGATGTGCCGAGGCAGCTTTAGGGCAGAGGGCATCATGCCGCCACCTCGAACTTCCCTGTCTCATCACCGAAGTGATCCCACCCGGGCCGATCGGTGCGGGAGTAGAGTTCAACCCTGCGGGCTTTCGGCATAAGTTGCTCGGCGGCGCGATAGGCCTCCTCCGGCTTGCGAGAATGCTCTCGAGCTAGACCAAGAAAGCCGGATCGGACCGACTTCGTGGTCTTGGGCTTGCCTCGGGTGCCGATGATGAAGGGCTCGTTGCTCGAACGGAGGATGTAGCCTGTGCCGAACCCAATCTTTCCATGCTTCGTAGTTTTCAGCCAGGTGCCGGCGGTTTTGAACTCGAACCCCTGAGCCCGCATTACCTCAATGGCCTTGTCGAGCATCGGATTTGTTGCCCACATCCAATGCAGGGCGTTATCGCGGCACAGATCGAGCACCGGCAACTCCATGATCTCCTGGAGAGGCATCACGCGGTATTTCGCCTGCGCAGCCTTCTTCTCGCCCTTGCTCGAGCGCAGGCGGTATGTCCAAGCGAAGTCGGACATGATGAAATCATATGTGTGAGGTTCGAGTTCGCCCCACGGCCAGTTGAAAAGTCTCATGCGCTCGCCCTCCTGTTCTCAAGGGCGCGGCAATAGGCAACGCGGATTTCTTCGAACCGGGAGACGTCGTATTCCTTGGTCTCAATCTCCAATTCAGGGCGCGGCTTCTTCGAGCCACGACCATGGTCGTCGAGCCATGTCTTGGCGCTGGCGATACGGCGATCGAGCCATGCAATCATCTCTGCAGGGTCGGTCACGGTGCTCAATCCCCCACGATCCAGTCGGCCCTATCGGCCCATTTCCGAGAACGGTCGCGCCAGCGCTTCGCGATGCGCAGCCGCCTTAAAAGCGGCAATCTTTTCATCCAGCGAAGCCAGACGGGCGGTAAGTTCACGTTGTTCACGTCTGCTCTCCTCGACGAGGGCGGCCCGCAGGGCGTCCATTTCTTCGCTGTCGATACGCCGCGCCTTGCCTTCCCAAATCGAGCGAACTCGACGAATGGTGAAGTCCTTTCGAACGCGACGGCTGATGAAGCGATGCGCTTCATAGAATGCGGCTTCGACCTTCCCGTACCGACGCACCGGGAAAGCGTCCCTGAGTAGATTTTGGGCTGCGCAAAT